>JAIWEW010000066.1:0-6725 GCA_048632005.1 bacterium | reverse complement strand
TAAAATAGAATGCCGGAAACGAGGTGCAGGATACTTCCTGCCGGGGGTCTGGGGGTGTCCCCCAGCTTCTAAACTCCCCCAAGACTGGGGGATATAGGGGGTTGATCAAGACTATTTCAGCATTCTTTAAAAGTAAAGACCCATCCCGAAAAGGGTAAAAAAGGAGAGAGTTTTGAAAGTCGGCTATCTCGACTGTTACTCCGGCCTCAGCGGAGACATGATATTGGGAGCACTCTTGGACTGCGGGCTCTCCCTAGACCTTTTAACTGCAGAGCTTGCCAGGCTCCCCATCGCCGGCTACAGAATATACGCCCAGCCGATGAAGCGGGGTATCATAACCGGAACCCAGGCAACGGTTCATTTGGAGGGGAGAACCTCAGAACAGCGTTGTCTAAATGATATTCTCGATCTGATCCAAAAAAGCAGTCTTAACCAGCATGTAAAAGAAAGGAGCATGCTCATCTTCAAGCGCCTTGCTGAAGCGGAGGCAAGGGTACATTGCATCCCAATAGCCGAGGTCCATTTTCACGAGGTTGGGGCTATCGATGCCATCATCGACATAGTTGGTGCGGTAATTGGGCTTGACCATCTTAGGGTCGAGGCCCTCTTTTCGTCCCCGTTACCTTCCGGGTCCGGCACCGTCGAAACCCGGCATGGCATTATCCCCATTCCCGCACCGGCAACGTTAGAGCTCATCGTCTCATCGGGTGCCCCGATCAGACCTACTCCTGACCGTGACATGGAGCTTGTTACCCCTACCGGGGCGGCCATCGTCACCACCCTGGCCTCATTTGAGCGCCCTACCATATCCCTCCAGCGAATTGGCTATGGCGTCGGGGCCCGCGAAACAACCGCCATCCCCAATGTGCTGCCCCTCTGGCTGGGGGAAACGATAGAGGAGGAGCATGGGGCTAACGAAGCGAGTGGTGAAGAACGAAAAATCCTGCTACTGGAGACCAACATCGACGACATGAGCCCCGAGCTTTATGGCTATATAATGGATCGCCTCTTTGAGCAGGGCGCCCTGGATGTTTGGTTCACCCCAATACAGATGAAGAAGAACCGTCCTGCGGTGATGCTTAGCGTCCTCGCCCCTCCTACTGCCGAGGGGCAGGTTGTAGAGACACTCCTCCGTGAAACCTCCACCATCGGCTTGCGAGTACAGCCGGTACTACGCCACTACGCCTCGCGGGAGGTAGTCCAGGTAGATTCGAGCCTGGGACGGGTGGCGGTAAAGGTGAAGCGCCTTCATGGAGAAATAGTCGGCATCTCCCCTGAGTACGAGGATTGCCGCCGTCTCGCCGAGGAGCATGGCTTCCCGCTCCAGGAGATATTTCATATCGTCACCACCGAGGCCAGCGCCAAGCTCATTGGAAAGTAATCTCATGCTTGATCCCGAGAAAGAGGGATCAGCGGTCAAACTCCCTCCCCCAAAGGAACGGGGAGAAATGTCTCTTGAGAAGACTATCGCCAAAAGAAGATCGGTAAGAGAATACAAGGGGGAACCTTTATCCCTTTCCCAGCCCTCCCAGGTTTTATGGGATAAGGTAAAGCCCACGTATATAATACCCCTGGGCAAACCGATGTTACTTTGCCGCCCTATCATACAAAGCAGCATGTAGAGAGAGACCGCTAAAAAAGAGGTGCAGGATACTTCCTGACGGGGGTCTGGGGGTGTCCCCCAGCTTTAAAAATCCCCCAAGATTGGGGGATATAGGGGGTTGATTGAGAATATTTCAGCGGTCTCAGAGGAAACAGAAAGTATTTTCCCGATACTACGTTTATAAAGGCGTGGAGCCTTTTCTCAGTAGCCAGTACTCCAGGCTATCGGCAAGCGCCAGCCAGCTGGCTTCGATAATATTGGTAGAGCTGCCAACCGTCCGCCACTCCTGCTCCCCATCGCTCGACTCGATGAGCACCCTGACCCTGGCCCCTGTACTCTCAGCCCCTTCTATGACACGCACTTTATAGTCCACCAGGCGCACTGCCTTAATTTCAGGATAGAAAAACTGAAGCGCTTTTCGCATTGCAGCATCAAGAGCATTAACCGGACCGTTTCCCTCAGCTGCGGTATGTATCACCTCACCACGCACCTTAACCTTCACCGTGGCCTCGGATAACATCTCCTCCCTATCCTCTATCGTGGAAGGGCGGCGCCTTTTCTCCACCACCACCATGAAATCAACCAGCTCGAATGGTGATTGGTAATCTGGCTGATCGCGACGGACGAGCAGCTCGAAGGAGGCTTCGGCATCCTCATACTGGAAGCCGCGGCTCTCCATGGCTTTGACACGTTCCAGGATGGCGCGCGCCTCTTCACCATCAGGGATAAACTCCAACCCCTGTTCCCGGGCTTTATAAATAATGCCCCTCTTTCCTGAAAGCTCGGATACCAGCGTTCGAAATTCGTTGCCTACCAAATCCGGATCGACATGCTGATAGCTCTTGCCCCACTTCATCATGGCATCAACGTGGAGGCCGCCCTTATGGGCAAAAGCGCTGGCCCCTACATAGGGAAGGTGGGAATCGAGGGTCAGGTTGGCAATCTCACTGACATAGTGCGCGACCTCGCTCAGCCTGGCAAGCTGTTCATCACTGATGCAATCGATGCCCATCTTGAGCTTGAGGGCAGGGATGATAGAGCAAAGATTGGCATTGCCGCAGCGCTCTCCATAGCCGTTTATTGTTCCCTGAACCTGGATAGCACCGGCCTGTATGGCAGCCAGTGTGTTGGCAACAGCAAGCTCGGCATCGTTATGAGCATGGATGCCCAGCGGGGTTTCGGTAGCCTTTCGAGCAGCATCGCAGGTAATAGTTATGTCTCCGGGCATCGTCCCACCGTTGGTATCGCAGAGGACAAGGCATTCGGCACCTGCTTCAGAAGCAACTTTTAAGGTCTCAAGAGCATAGGAAGCATTCGCCTTATAGCCATCAAAAAAGTGTTCCGCATCGAAGAAGACCCTTTTCCCCTTAGATTTGAGATAGCCTATGGAGTCGGCGATCATGCGCAGGTTCTCGTCCAGGGTGGTATCCAGCACCTGGGTAACCTGGAGATCCCAGCTTTTGCCAACAATAGTTACTACCTCAGTTTTGGCATCGAGCAGGGAGCTAAGATTGGGATCCTTTTCCGCTTCTACTTTGGGACGCCTTGTGCTGCCAAATGCGACCAAGATGGCGAAGGATAGGTCGAGGCTCTGGGCCTTGGTAAAAAACTCCTCATCCTTGGGGTTCGAGCCCGGCCAGCCACCCTCGATGAAGTGGATGCCAAGCTCATCGAGCTTCTTGGCGATGCGGAGCTTGTCCTCCACAGTGAAGGATATGCCCTCCCGCTGAGCCCCATCGCGAAGTGTAGTGTCATAAAGCTGGACCTGTGTCAACACTACCTCCCTAACTTACCCTCTTCGCTATTATATCCCCCATCTCCCGTGTCCCCACCTTGTTCTTGCCTTCCTCCATGATATCATAGGTACGATAGCCCTGTTCCAGGGCATAGCTCACCGCTTCTTCAACCGCATCCGCACCCTCAACCAACCCCAATGAGTAGCGGAGCATCATGGCAACGCTCATGATCTGAGCGATGGGATTGGCAATGTTCTGTCCTGCCCTTCGCGGGGCGCTGCCGTGAATCGGCTCATACATGCCAAAGATCCTCTCTCCCGTCTTTGGTACACCGGCGAGGCTCGCGGAGGGAAGCATCCCCATTGAGCCGGCGAGCATTGATGCCTCATCCGTAATGATATCGCCGAACATGTTGCCGGTGACAATGACATCGAAATCGGCGGGGCGCTGGATTAACCTCATGGCGCACGCATCGATCAGCATATGCTGAAGCTCCACATCGGGATAATTCGCTGATAGCTCGACGACGATCTGTCGCCACAGGCGGGACGATTCCAGGACATTAGCCTTATCCACCGATACCAGCTTTTTACGCCGGGTGCGGGCCTGCTCAAATCCGACCCTGACGATTCGCTCGATCTCCATCTCCGAGTAGAGCATACTATCTACCGCTTTCCGCCCTGTAGCAGTCTGCCACCGTTTCTTTGGCCTGCCGAAGTAAATCCCCCCGGTGAGCTCTCGCACCACCATGAGGTCAACACCTCGTATAGCTTCCGGCTTCAGGGTAGTTGAATCGAGGAGAGAGGGGAGGACTTTTACCGGGCGCAGGTTGGCAAAGAGCTTTAATCCTTTGCGTAGACCAAGAAGCCCATCTTCCGGCCGGACATTTGCCGCCGGATCATCCCACTTGGGACCGCCGACTGCCCCGAGGAGAACAGCATCGCATCTCTTACACATCGCCAGCGTTCCCCGGGTCAGTGCAACCCCAGACTTGTCAATCGCTATACCGCCAATGTCTCCTTCATGAAAGGAAAACTCGTGCCCCAGTCTTTTACCCACCGCCTCAAGAACCTTGACCCCCTCGGCTGCGACCTCAGGACCGACGCCATCGCCGGGAAGTAATGCAATGTTGAATCTCACTTAGACACCCCTCGTTTCTATCTTCTTCCTGGTATATTCGATGAGACCACCCGTTGAAATAAGCTGGAGCATGAAATCGGGGTAGGGCTCCGCCTTAAACACTTTATTCTTAGTGATATCATTAATCTCGCCTTTTTCCAGCTCCACCTCAAGCTCATCGCCCTGCTCGATCTCATCCGCCTGAGCACACTCAAGAAGGGGCAGGCCGATGTTGATGGCGTTGCGGAAGAAGATGCGGGCGAAGCTCTGGGCAATTACGCAGGATACGCCCGCCGCCTTGATGGCGATGGGAGCGTGCTCCCGTGATGAGCCGCAGCCAAAGTTGGTAGTAGCCACGATGATGTCGCCCGGTTTCACCCGCTTCAGGAAATCGCCGTCAATGCCCTCCATGCAGTGCCTGGAGAGCTCACCCGGCTCGGAGACATTAAGGTAGCGAGCGGGAATGATAGCATCCGTATCCACATTAGCCCCGTATTTATGAGCTCCTCCTTTTAGTTTCAATTAATATCTCCTTTGTAAAGTATATGCTATTCCACACAATGTATTAGGTTTATTCGAAAGGCTGAAGGCATTTTGTCAAGCGAAGGAAACCGCAAATATGCTGTTAGCTACCGCTCTGCAAATGATATCATTCCTTCTCAACAACCTTCTGAAACGGCTTGATAATTTCCGCTTTCATCCTCTTATTGTAGATCTCTTTTCTCATCTTTGGTATTTTGGTCAACAGGATCAGCATCATATTTGTAATTCGTGCTTTGCGGTCTTTTTGCGGAAAATCATATATCCCATGTTTTCCGTAAAATTTGTGATCCGCCTGGAAAGGGAATCGTAGTCTTCCCCAAATATCATCCCTGAATATTTTCCTCCCGCCTACACCAAGAAAGGTTTCCGGCTTGATATAGTTTTCATCAGCAAATTTGACAACACGCTCAGCAAGGTTTTGCAACAATGCATCTATCTGCGCCGAATCATCATACTCATCGGTTATAAAATCGACAAGACTGGCCTGCTCTATCTGAACCCAGGCTTCCAGGATTTGCCTGAGGTTGGGTATCTGGCTCAAAGGACCGGAAATGATAAGCCCTACCTGCTTCCCGGTCCATGTTGGGGCGTGACCATTGAAGAAGCTCCTGTCAAAGAACATCTTCCATCTTGAAGATAAATACCGGTCTTTAATGGTACCTGCGAGAACAAGCACGTCGGCAGTCTTTACCTTAGTATTGTAAAACTCCATGTAACCATCCTTGTCCCCGTATGAACAAGTATTATCATACGCGCATTGAATGCAGCCCAGGCACCCTCCCTTAATATCCACATCATGGAGATTAATCACCTCAACCTCATTGGAAAAAGATTTAGTGAATCTCTCAATCATCCTGCCCAAATTCGTCTGACCATCCTCGGAATCTGTTACAATCACCACTTTCTTGCTACCGATATCTACCTTGCTCCCCACATCTCCGGGAGTATAGTTAAGCTCTCCATAAGTCACCGGCTTGAAGTTCTTCACTGTAGGAACATTGTTTTCAATTGCTCTAAAAAAGTGCTCAGCGAACAGAATCAGATTGCCTCTTCCCTCCTCTTTCAATAGATCACTCATATCAGCAGAAAACGACCCTGCGTATTTCATGTCCAGGTCGTCGCAAATGGCATTCATGTAATTTTGTGCAGAATGATCGTAAAAATGAATTGAAGTAGACAACACAGCTGTATATTTGTTTTTAAGAGCGTTTTCCGCTCCCCTCTCCCAAATAAGCTCAATGAACCTCTTGTACTGAGAAGGCACAAGCTGAAAATAAAGGGGGAAGGCCCACAAAACGCCATCCGATGACCCTACTTCATCGATAATTCCTTGAAAGGCTTTCTCATCCTTCTCAATCTTCCTGATCTCTTGAGAAATGTTAATAATCTTCAGCTCATGCTGCGGAAACTTTTTCTGGATGAAAAGGACATACTGTACGGTAACACTAATGCTTCCCTTGGGACTTCCGTTCAAAACGATGATTTTCATTGCGTTGACCTCCATTCGACATTATTGATTCGAATGTTACTCGATCATAGAATAGCTTATAGCATCCGTATCCACATTAGCCCCGCATTTATGGACTGCACCTTTGAGCTTCAAGCTATGTTCTCCTTAGATTCTCCACGTCTGGGTGAACAGTAACGAACCGCAAACACTCTGTTAGGCGAAGTTAGTTACATCAATTCCATCGTGGGCGCGTCAACTTTCCTTAATCATATCA
>JAIWEW010000065.1:0-6736 GCA_048632005.1 bacterium | reverse complement strand
ACCGCTGGTTTCGGCGCTGATGTTGAAACCTATGACAGCCCGTATATAACTTCCTTTGCCACGCACTTTGGTGAACCCAAATTGAAAATCAAAATAGATACGCAGGATCAAAAGATAGCAGTGGTTGAAGTAGAGAGAAGTGCTCCTTGTGGCTCCACATACAATGTTGCTGAGAAGCTTATCAGTGTAGCAATAGAGGAGGCAGTGCCGCGAGCGGGTCTCGTTGCCCATCACTATCCTTGTCTCGCGTCTATGGCGATGGAACCCACTGGTGACACTCTGATGCATATCTCGGGATATGTAGTTAATGAAGAAGTATGCCGAAAGCTACAACAGTATCGTAGGTGAAAAGCGGTTAATTGATCTGTCAGCTTTCAGGATAGCTTGAGGTTTTATAAGCCGCCGTTGAGGTGACAACTGATTCACTTCTAAGAATCAGAGAAATCTGGGTAATTCTGGAAGAAGACCTTCCTAACGTCCTTAGGAACACGATTAACTGGGCATGATAAATGATAACAACGTGTGCATTGGGTACGTTGGACTGTCCATAAAGCTACAAATAATGCCCAAGTCGTGATTCCCAATAGCAGCCATTGTTCGCTAATTATAAAAAAAGGTAAATAGTACAGAAATAATACCGAGCCATATAGAAGCCAGATTGTGCCCTCAGCTTTATTCATCGGACGGGGGCTGAACTTGGGTATCTTGGGTAAACCCCAATTAGCATGACATCTTAGCAAGAAGCTTTCTTCAGCATAATGTGGACAATGACGACATAGCAATAAAGCCTCCATATATCCAAAAAAAAGCACTGCAAGTCCGACCCATACACCTAGCCCAATCCAGAACTCACCTATTATCATTCCTGCCAGAAAAGGGATTAACCAGGCGATAAACAGGACTGCGAAGTCAGCAAGGTCTCTACCAGTGTGAACACATAATAGCTTGCCTTGTATTTCACAACCCTCGCAGGTCTGGCGGAGCAAGCGGCAGCAGTAATATTATTCGTATTTCGACTCATGCTCTTTGTCTTATTCAGTAGCTATAAGGAGACTGCTCCAGTTACCCCTCTGGCATATCCGGTTGAGTATCAAGTAGGACAGTTCCGCAATCCTCACAGTATTCACTGCCCTGCATATTTTCCATACCACAGCTTGGACAACGTAGAGTTGGTGACACACGAGTTCGGGATAGATTAAGGTCAGTACCACATATAATGCAGAACATGGCAGTAGGTGATGTTGAGGAACCGCATTTGGGGCATAGCGGTGCTTGTGATACTTTGCCAGCCATATCTAGTATGGCTAGTAAGGGCCTGAAGATTATGACTAGATAGTAGATAAGTAATAAAGAGAAGCTGAAGTATAAAACAATAATAAACCAGTTAAGGCTTTCACCTCCCTCGATCAAGAGCAACTGATTGACCAATTGTACAACGAATATCCACGTTATAGCTATGGCCGCTATATTTGCCACACCGCGCGACAATACATTTATATTACTTCCCATCTTGGCGCGGTCTGCATACTCATACACTTTCAAGCTACGACGCATATAGTAACGTATCAACACCGCCAAAGAATGCCTTAATGGCCTAACTAGCACCAGCATTATAACGAGAGTTATGGTCTTTATTAGATTTTCAACAAAAAAAGAGCCGACTAGATGCTCCCCGGACCTTGGAAACTCAGAGGCTAAACTGTTGATAATAGCCAAGGTAATTAGTATAACTACTAGTGTCACAAGCCTGTTGCGTGTACCTATTACTTCGTATGAGTTGCCAGTCCTTTGCATCTCTACCTCTAATAGTTCTGGTGAATTGGTTACCTATGACGTAATTACTAGCATCGGTACGATAGTAGTGTCTAAGATTCTATGCCAAAGCGGTTGTACTCTCCGCTATATTTATACCAGTTCACCACCACTCTTTGCACACGTGCTGTTCCTGGCCCCTTCTTTAGTTGTCTTACAAGTTGCTTTAGTTTCTTTCTCTCTCCCTCAGCCACCACTTCTACCGCTTTCTCGCTAGACAGGTTTCTTACATAGCCAGTAAGGCCCATCGCTCGAGCATTCTGAAGCACAAAAATGCGAAAGTGTACCCTTTGAACAAGACCGTATGTTATTGCGTGAATAGCTGCTTTTTTGACGCGCATTGTTAGAATTCGACCGCATTTAGAGCAGAACCTAGCTGTTTGACTAACCTCTGAGTCACAATAAGGACATTCCCGAGCTAGAGACTTGCCACATTGTTCGCAGAATTTGGCGATGTCACAGTTATCAAACCGGCACTTTGGGCACTTCATTTTATCTAATCCCAGGAAAATAATACTCCAGTTGCTGGTAGGGACATCGTAGGCTATCTAGGGTCCCGTGTCAATCGGTGCCGGTTGAGGTATGCAAAGATGTATAGCAGAAAAGAAGCTGCTCCGAGAATAGGTATATCTGACAGGCAACTTAGACTATTACTAGGAAGGGGTAAGATAAAAGGCAAGAAATTAGGACATGACTGGGTAGTCCTGAGCTTAGACTATAAAAGGAAGCGGAAACCTAATGTTAAGAAAGGGGAAATTAATACGAAAAGTTAAGCAAAAAAGAAATCTAATACATGAGCCGCCAGGGACTCGAACCCTGAACCTACTGATTAAGAGTCAGTTGCTCTTCCATTGAGCTAGCGGCCCACACACCAAAGAAACATATCATCTGGGCATTTTAAAGTCAAGACTGGGAAGCGAGAACCCCACCTACAGCCCAGTTCTCTTTAGCTATGTCCTCAAAGATCACAGTGGTTGCCTCCGGGGTGGTATGCGCGATGGTAACTATCGCCTCAGTGATCACCCTGGCAAGCTCCGCCTTTTGAGACTGGGTCCTCCCGGTCCACATCTCTACCCGAACAATAGGCATACTAATCACCTCCTCTTGCTAATAAGCCCCCCCGTAGTATATTATTTTTACCAGTGGGGAGGTTAATATGGGTCCTAGCCTCTGGGATCGGATTAAATTCAGATTTAAGAAAGCACAAGGTAAGAGTATCTTCCTCTGTGATAGCTGCAAATGGGACTGGCGGAGCGCCTGCCACCGCCCTGAGCGCCCCAATGCTACCTGGTGCCCCGATTACGAAAAACGGGGTAAATAGTCACCAGCCATGGCTGAGCCGAGTCACCAGGAAAGTCGGTAGCCCGTTTTTCTCCATCCTCTCTTGAGTATCCGCTATGTCATAAGGAATGCGATAATTATAGATAACCCTGTCGCTTTCGTCATAGACAGCATAGGCAGCGCGCGGGTCGCCATCGCGCGGCTGACCGACGCCCCCTGGATTAACGATTAAGCGACTTTCCCCGAGCCTCAGTTCTGCGGGTAGATCCTTAAGAAGACAGGTTTCGCCGACTTGCTCAAAGAGCAGGGGGACATGGGAATGTCCGATAAGGCAATACCTGGTCTCGAAAAAGCGCAGATTCTCATTTGCAATCCGGGTGGAGACTATATACTCCCAGATTGGTTCGCGCGGGCTACCATGGGCAATGGTGAAATCACCATTAGTTAATGTTAAAGGAAGGCTCTCCAGGTATTTAATATCGTCAGCGCTCAACTGCTTCCCCGTCCAGCGACATGCTTCGGCAGCATCCGGGTTGAAATCCGAAATATCCACCTTTCCGACTGCAGCCCAGTCATGATTGCCCGCAACACAGCGGTGAGGATAATCACGGAGCTGCGCGATGCACGCTGAGGGATCAGGGCCGTAACCTACGATGTCGCCCAGACACCATAACTCATCCACCCCACCATTTTCCTCGATGTCCCGTAGTACTGCCTTAAAGGCGGTCAGGTTGCCGTGTATATCTGCCAGGAGGGCATACCGCATCTCATCCCAAATATATCAGCTTTTCTCAGACTTGGCTAGATAAGTCATTCCGAAGTAGGTATAATCTTGATGTGAATGTCTCAGATTTGGGGGAGTTTGGGCTTATCGAGCTCCTTGCTAAAATTGTGGGGCAAGCAGAAAGCAAGTCGGTGCTCATCGGCATCGGTGACGATGCTGCTTGCTGGCGCACTGAGGCCTCCACACAGCTCGCCACTACCGATTCCCTGATACAGGATATCCACTTCACCCTAAGCACCACCACCTGGCGGGAGCTGGGATGGAAGGCGCTTGCAGTAAGCCTCAGCGACATCGCCGCTATGGGTGGCCTGCCCCAATACGCCCTGGTATCGCTGGGCCTGCCAGGGGATACCGAAGTAGCCAGCATTGCCGAGCTCTATGAGGGGATGGCGGAGCTAGCGCGCCTTTTCGATGTATCAATCGTTGGTGGAGATTCAGTCGAAGCGCCTGTGGTGATGCTCAGCCTGGTTGTGATTGGTAAAGCGCAGGAAAGTCAGAACATCCTCACCCGCTCAGCGGCAGCGCCCGGGGACCTGATTGCGGTAACGGGGTACCTGGGAGCATCGGCGGCAGGGATGGCTATGCTGGGAAGAGGGCCTGGGCTTTTTCAGAAAGACGAAAATATAATAGCCACCCTCAGGGAGGCTCACCTAAAACCACGCCCCCGCGTCGCCGAGGGGCAAGTTTTGGCACACCACGGTGTCAAAGCTGCTATCGACCTGAGCGACGGGCTTGTCAGTGATCTTAGTAAATTATGTAAAGCAAGTGGTGTTGGTGCCCGGCTATTTATCAACCAGATTCCTATTCACCCCATGGTACGAAACAACTTCGCGGACGATTCCATCAACCTCGCCCTATCAGGGGGCGAGGACTATGAGCTTCTTTTTACTGCCCCAGACGAGGTTATGAATAAGATAGGTACCGAGATCCCTTGCCCCGTGACTGTGATCGGCGAGGTCGTCGCCAAGCCAAAGAGGGTTAAGACTATTGATGAACATGGTAACGAGATAAAGCTTGAAAAAGAAGGCTGGGAGCACTTCTCAAAGGAAAAAGGCTGGGAGTCACGGGTCTAAAAGGGCAGCTCTGATGAACCTTCGCAGTGAGAGCCCGGAGGAGACTCAAAGGCTGGGCACTGTGCTGGGAAGGCTTGCCCAGCCAGGCGATCTATTCATGCTCGTTGGTGGATTGGGAGCAGGCAAGACCTGCCTCACCCAGGGCATCGCATGGGGGCTGGGCATCGCCGGCTATGCCACCAGCCCCACATTTGTAGTGATCAATCAGTATCTGGGGAGACTCCCCTTGTATCATATTGATCTCTATCGCCTCGACAGTATAGAGGAGGTCGTCGATCTCGGGCTGGACGATTATCTCTACGGAAATGGTGTTTGCGTTGTGGAATGGGCAGATAAGGCGATGAACGTACTTCCCCCAGAGCATCTATTGGTAGAGATTAATTACGTCTCAGACACCGTTCGCAATCTCATATTGAATCCCAGCGGGGAGCGCTATATAGCAATGGTTTCACAGCTTAAACAAGAACCGGAAACTGCTTATAAGCGAATGTAATACACTTGATAGCATAACCAAACCACAACCCAAACTAAATAAGTGAAAAGTGTAAAAATGGAGCTTTCTATAGATACCGCAACAGAGAACGCCAGCATTGCCCTATCCAGCGCCGGCAAGGTAGAGGCGGAACTTAGCTGGCCTGTGGGGCAGAATCACACGGTGGAGCTAATCCCCAATATTCTCAACCTGCTCCAACAAGCCAATATAGAGCTTGGTGCAGAGGCGGAGAGCATATGTGAACTAAAAATTGAGGCTATTATCGTATCCAAGGGCCCGGGAAGCTTCAACGGCCTGCGTGTCGGGTTTGCTACGGCGAAGGGTTTTGCCTTCGGTATGGACATACCCCTGGTGAGCGTCGGGA
Organism: bacterium; assembly: GCA_048632005.1. Lineage (GTDB taxonomy): Bacteria > Chloroflexota > Dehalococcoidia > E44-bin15 > E44-bin15 > JAAXQM01. Next base: position 929 of record JAIWEW010000065.1, on the reverse strand, counting down.
CGCTGGAGGTGGAGGCCTTCCCTCATGCCCAGACTGGCCTCCCCATATGCCCGGTACAGGACGCGGGGCGCGGTGAGATCGCAACTGCCCTGTATCAGGTGGAGGACGGAGAGTGGCACCAGCTCATCGAGGAGCATATCACTACTGTGGAGGAGCTCTGCGAAAGCATTAGCTCGAAAACTGTCTTCTGCGGACGTTTTTCGGAGAGGTCATATGATTTCGCCCGTCGTATCGAGGAGCTGATGGAGGAGAAGGCTGTAATCTTGGACAACACGTTCTGCCGCGCAGGATTCCTGGCCGAGCTGGGGTACAGGAGGTTGGAACGGGGTGAACGCGACGATGTCGCTACTGTTCAACCACTGTACCTGCGCAGCCCTTCCATCACCAAACCGAAGAGGGGGAAGAGATGAGCATTTGGAAAGATATAGCATTACAGAATCCCAAAGACGTCCCTATGTGTTTTGCCTGCGGACGCGATAATACCATCGGGCTCAAGCTCGACTTCCATCAAGAGGGGGAAAGCGTTAAAGCGGAATTCATCCCGGGGGAGCCGTATCAAGGATGGCCCGGAGTCGTTCACGGCGGCCTCATATGCACAATGCTTGATGAAGTTATGGGATATGCTGCTGGTTTCAAGGGCCTGTTCGCTGTTACGGTCAAGATGGAGGTGCAATATAGAAAACCCGCCATGATCGGCCAGCGGCTACTTCTCAGCGCTATGGTAAAATCTGTAAACGGGCGCACTGTCAAGTGCGATGGCGAGATACGGTTGGAAGACGACACGCTCATCGCAGAGGCGCACTCTGAATTGCGCATAATTAGGACCGACTAGGATATTTCCACTATACAGCAACTCCACCTGCGCCGACCGGCGATCATTAAGAGATCGCTCAAAAACCCCGGTGCAGGATACTTCCTGCCGGGGGTCT
>JAIWEW010000064.1:0-6835 GCA_048632005.1 bacterium | reverse complement strand
CAATAGTGCGACTTGCCTGCTGATAGGATCGAATCTTGAACTTATTCTCGCCCTTTATTTCCAGCATGCCGGCGATATCAGAGAAGACCTTGGCGATATCGATGTTTCTCACTAGATCACTGCCCGCAGCACTTCTTGTACTTCTTTCCGCTACCGCAGGGGCACGGGTCGTTGCGCCCCACCTTATTGCCCACAGTCGCTGCCTCTTTGCGCTTTGCCGCCTCCGCCATTGGAGACGGGGCGGGTGCCTTCTCCTTGGAGATACCCACCTTGTAGATGGTGTGCACCACGCCGTTCTCGATGCCGGCAAGCAGGTTCTGGAACATTTCCTGTCCCTCTTGCTTGTACATAATCAGCGGGTCCCTTCCCCCCACAGCCTTCAGCCCGATGCCCTGGCGCATATTATCCATAACGGTCAGGTGTTCCACCCATTGGCGATCGATGGTGCGAAGCATCACCAATCGCTCCAATACCCTCATGTTCTCAGGACTAATCTCTTGCTCACGCTCCTCATAGAGTGAGAGGGCATGCTCTTGGAGCCGCTCTTCGACCTCGCCCCGGCTCATCTGGGAGAGTGCGCTGGCATTCAAGCTCGGTGGTAAGGGAAAAATTGTACCCAGTTCGTTAATCAGGCCTTCGATGTCCCAATCCCCAGCATGATCGCTTGCCAGGTAAGAGGCGACGAGATGCTGAATCTCATCATTAATCATGGACTGTATATTCGCCTTTATGTCGGCACCGCTTAGAATCTTCCTTCGCTCGCCGTAGATCACCTCGCGATGCTTGTTAACCACATCGTCATAGTCCACCAGGTGCTTCCTGATATCGAAATTGTAACCCTCGATCCTGGTCTGAGCACCCTCAATGGCCTTGCTTACCATAGAATTCTCAATGGGGATGTCCTCATCGATATGGATTCGCTCCATCAAGCCCTTGACACGATCGCCACCGAAGCGACGCACCACATCGTCCTCGAGCGATATATAGAATCGGGAGCTTCCCGGATCGCCCTGGCGCCCGGCACGACCACGGAGCTGATTATCGATACGCCGTGCTTCATGGCGCTCGGTGCCGATGATGTGTACCCCGCCCATGTTTAGTACCTTTTCGTTCCTGTCCTGCCATTCCTTATCATCCTGTCCCTCAGGTCTTCCGCCTAATATTATGTCAACACCACGCCCTGCCATATTAGTAGCTACGGTAACTGCTCCCGGCTGGCCTGCCTGAGCGATAATCGCCGCCTCCTTCTCGTGGTGCTTGGCGTTTAGGACCTGATGGGGAATCCCCTTCTTCTTCAGCATCTCGCTCAGATGCTCTGACTTCTCGATGGAGACAGTGCCCACCAGAACAGGTCGCTCATCGGCGTGGAATGCCTCTATCTCCCGAGCCACGGCGCGGAACTTGGCCTCCTCATTCTGGTAAATCTGATCGGCATCGTCGGTGCGCTTCATAGGCTTATTAGTAGGAATAATTACTACCTCAAGCTTATAAATCTTGTGGAATTCCTCGGCCTCGGTGACCGCGGTTCCGGTCATGCCGGCAAGCTTTTCATAGAGGCGGAAGTAGTTCTGGAAGGTGATGGTGGCCAGGGTTATATTTTCCCGCTGCACCTGAACCCCCTCTTTCGCCTCTATGGCCTGGTGCAGCCCCTCAGAGTAACGACGGCCATGCATCATCCGCCCGGTGAACTCGTCAATGATGATCACCTGCCCGTTCCTGACCACATACTCGCGGTCCCTGCGAAAGAGGATATTCGCCTTCAGAGCGCTTTCCAGATAATAGCGAAGATGGGAATGGGCGGGGTTCTCCCAGAAATCATGGGTATCCAGTAGCTGAGCTATCTTCGTATGCCCATCATCGGTCAGCTCCACAGTTTGCTCCCGTTCTTTCACGTTATAATCCACTTCCTCGCGCAATTGCGGAACTAACCTGGCAAAATCCTTATATCTTTCCGCTGCCTCTATATTCTGCGGCCCGCTGATAATTAGGGGAGTGCGCGCCTCATCGATTAGGATGTAGTCTACCTCGTCTACGATGGCATAATGAAGGGGATGCTGCACGCACTGGGAGAGATCCACGACCATGTTATCCCTGAGATAATCGAAACCAAACTCGTTATTGGTACCGTAGGTGATATCCGCCTCATACGCCTGGCGGCGGGTAACCGGCCTCAGGTGTCGCCATGCCGTATCCTCAGACTCATGATCGGGGTCAAAGATAAAAGAGGCTTCATGCTGAATAGTGGCCACAGTGAGCCCGAGGAGATGATAGATTGGACCCATCCAGTGGCAGTCTCTCTTCGACAGGTAATCGTTTACCGTGACAACGTGGGCACCTTTTCCGGTAAGTGCGTTGAGGTAAACAGGGAGAGTAGCCACCAGCGTCTTGCCCTCGCCGGTCTTCATCTCGGCGATCTTACCCTGGTGCAGTATGATACCCCCTACAAGCTGGACATCGAAGTGGCGCTGGGATAGGGTGCGCCATGCTGCCGCCCGAACCGCAGCGAAGGCCTCGGGGAGAAGCCCGTCCAGCGATTCGCCCTGCTCTAAACGATCTTTAAATTCATCGGTTTTACAGCGAAGCTCATCGTTGGAGAGGGATTCGTACTGTGGCTCAAGGGAGTTGATGTGATCGATGATGGGCGAAAGACGCTCTACTTCCTTCTCATTGGATCCCACCAGGCTGCCAAGCCATTTGAACATGCTCATTCACCACCGATTATTCTCTTAGCCTCCTCCACCCTCGATTCCAAAACTGCAACCTTTACCTCACCCATACCATCAACAGTAAAAGCATGGACCGACGTGGCGGCGTCTGACTTTAGGATACAAGGTATACCATTGCTCTCTAATAGGCCCTTAATGACATGGGCTTCCATCTCACCGGAGGCGCTGAATACATCTACTAATTTTTCACCCATCTTAACCCCTTACTCGAACATTGCCCCTACTGAGAGCCCGGCGTGGATACGGTGGATTGCCTCTCCAAGGAGCGATTCCATGGAGAGAACAGTTATCTTTTCGTTTCTTTTACTCTCTTTTATGGGGATAGTATCGGAAACCACTACTTCTTTAATCGGGCTATTTGCAATCCTCTTGATGGCGGAGCGGGAGAAGACGGGGTGAGTGCAACAGGCATAGACCTCAGTGCCCCCAGCTTTCCGTAAGGCGGCTGCAGCAGTGACTAGGGAGCCTGCGGTATCGATTTCATCGTCTATCAGGAGGACCTGCATTCCAGCGACATCGCCAATGATATTGAGGGTCTCTGCCTTATCGACATTGCCCACCCTGCGCTTCTCGATAATTGCCAGCGGAGTATTAAGCCGCTCGGCGAGGTCGCGTGCCCTCTTTGTAATGCCTATATCGGTAGCGACCACTACCAGATTCTCCAGGGCTTTGGTTTCGAAATAGTTACCCAACATAGATAATGCGGTCAATTCATCCACCGGGATAGTAAAAAAACCCTGAATTTGCCCGGCGTGAAGGTCTACCGTCAGTAGACGATTAGCCCCGGCTACCGTAATCATATCGGCGACCAGCCGTGCCGTTATCGGCACCCTTGGCTGATCCTTCTTATCTGTACGGCCATAGCCGAAATAGGGAACTACCGCAGTGATACGAGCTGCCGAAGCCCGCCTCAAGGCATCGAGCATGATGAGCAGCTCCATAAGGTTTTTATTTACCGGAGATGAGATCGGCTGTATAACATAGACATCTCGCTCCCGCACATTTTCCAGGATACGTACAAAGATATTCTCATTAGTAAACTCAAAGACCTCAGCCTGACCCAAAGGGATATCTAGGTAGTCGCAGATTCCTTGAGCCAGAGCCGGGTGAGCATTTCCAGCGAAGACCTTCAGTTCATCGATCAAAGCTCCTCCTTTTCAGATCATTTGCCCTTAAATCGGGCTTCCCTTTTCTCTATAAAGGCGTTCACACCCTCACGATGATCCTCGGAGCTAAGCGCCAGCGCCTGGCAGGCGGCTGACTGCTCCAGTGCTGCCTCGAGGTCTGTATCAAGCGCCTTATAGGCCATCATCTTGGACATCTGCACGGCCAGCGGGGGGTTATTAGCTATCTTCCGTGCCAGCTCCATAGTATCTCCCTCCAGGTTATCTGCGGGAACAAGCTTATTTAGCACCCCGATACGTTGTGCTTCCTCCGCTTCAAGGAAATCCCCGGTAAACAGAAACTCAAGCCCCCTGCCCAGCCCCATTAGGCGAGTGTAGAGCCATGTACCTCCACCACCGGGGATGAGGCCAACCACTACAAAACCGTTCCTGAACCTGGACTTCTCTGATCCCACTCTCATATCACAGGCAAAGGCAAAATCGCAGCCGGCTCCAACAGCAGCACCATTAACCATGGCGATGGTCGGTTTCTCTAACCTCTGCAGCCCGAGGGCTATCTTCTGGTAGCTGTTCCGCAAGTTATGGTGCATCTCCACCGGAGTCCCGCTTAGCCCGCTTGCTTTACCGCCTTCGCTAATATCGGCACCGGAGCAGAAGACCCTACCGGCGCCGGTAAGGACCACTACCCTCACATCATCATCTCGGGCTATTTCATCTATCGCTACCGCCATCTCCTGCAGCATCAGAGTGTTTAAAGCATTCATCTTATCAGGACGGTTCATGATGATAGTAGCAATATGTTCCTCTTTATTAAGAATAATGGTCTCAAAACCCACGGATATTCCCCCTCATAGCGTCAGCCCGTAACGTTTAATTCTAGCACAAAAATATAACTTGCTACAATTTAAAGAGCGCTGAACTAATCTCAATCACTCCCTAACACCCCAATCTTGGGGGGGGGGGAAGCTGCCCCGATGCATCGGGAGACCCCCGGCCCCGATAATATCGGGGCACCTCTTTTTCAGCGGTCTCATTCAATGTGTTTGCCTTGTATAGCAATCAAAAGTTTATTGCTCCATACTCTCCAGCGCAGTCCGTGCCGCCTCTGTCTCCGCCTGCCGCTTGCTCTTACCACGCCCAATGGCAATCATTCTGCCATCTACTATCACCTCTACAGTAAACTCCTTGGCATGTTCCGGCCCGTCCTCATTGATAGTTCGATAAATGGGAGCAATATGATGCCTTGCCTGGGTAATCTCCTGAAGCTGAGATTTGTAGTCTGCAATAAGCCTCTCGTCTGCAGCTTTCCCCATCTCGTCAGTGAAAAGCCCGTGAATAAAATCCCTACAGGCATTAAAACCATGATCGATCAAGATGGCTCCAATTACCGCTTCAAAGACTCCTGCCAGGATAGACTGCTTGGTGCGTCCTCCACTGGCCTCCTCGCCACGCCCCAGAAAAACGTAATTGCCAAGACCTATGGATCTGGCTAAGCGGGCCAGGGTTTCCGTGCGCACCAGGGCAGCCCGCAGCTTGGTCATTCCTCCCTCCGAAAGATTGGGGAAATCATCATACAGCTTCTCAGCGATAACAAAGCTGAGAAGGGAATCACCAAGGAACTCCATACGCTCATTGGATGGCAGGTCAAAATCGGGATTTTCGTGGAGGTAAGAGCGGTGAACAAGGGCTTGCTTTAGGAGAGCAGGGTCTTTGAAAACAATGTTAAGCGTATCCTGTAAATCGGCGAATTCAGACAAAATTCAACTCCCCCATCACCATAGTTATACAACCTCGATTTGTCAAGGCAAGCGTGATATAATCGTGTTTCATGGAGAACGTGGCTTTAAAAATGCGCCAGTGCCTGCCTGCTGAACTTATTACATTTCTTCATATCGCTGGAGAGAAAGCGGGAGCACAAGGGCAAAAGCTGTATCTTGTCGGCGGGGCGGTACGCGATCTTCTTCTGCATCGCCCCATTGTGGACTTAGACCTGGTATTGGAGGGCGACGCCCCAAGCCTTGCCCGCCAGCTTGCCAGGAGGGGTAGTATAAGCGAGGAGAAGGGCAAAGGTGAAGGGAAGGTGACAGTTCACCGTCAATTTGGTACGGCAAAGTTCCGCCGTGGAAGATTAAACATCGATGTGGTCACGGCGCGTTCCGAAACATATTCCCAACCTGGAGCCTTGCCTATGGTGCAGCCGGGAACGATCCACGATGACCTTCTCAGGCGGGACTTCTCGATAAACGCTATGGCTATCGACCTGAGTCCGGCCTCTTTTGGTCAGTTACTTGATCCCCACGGTGGTTGGAGTGACCTGGAGCAAAAACGAAACGTGCGCATCCTTTATGAGCGTAGCTTCATTGATGATGCTACCAGAATTCTTCGTGCTATTCGCTATGAAAAGAGGCTTGGCCTGACGCTGGAACAAAATACTGAGCGGCTGCTCCGCGAGCACATTTCGATGCTGGACACCATAAGCGGAGATAGGATAAGGCACGAGCTGGAGCTTATCCTGAAAGAGGACATTCCCGAGCAAATACTGGAGCGTGCCGAAGTGCTGGGGGTGCTTCAACAGCTTCATCCCTCCCTGAGAGGTAATGGATGGCTGGCAGAGCGGTTTCGTGAGGCTCGCCAGAAGGCGATAGCCGACCCTGCCCTCTATCTACTGTTGCTTGTCTATCATCTGAGTGAGGAGGAGATAGAGCGCTTCATCGCTCGCCTTACAATAGTGGGGGAATTGGAGCGAAATATGCGGCAGATGCCTCGTCTAAAGGGGAGCCTTCCCTTCTTAGCCGATAACGCTCTCCCTCCCAGCGGAATCTACCGTTTGCTCAAGCGCTATCACCCTAAGACGATCGCCGCCTGTTCCCTTGCCAGCGACTCTCCGATAATTCGATCCAACCTGGAAAGATATCTTGATCATATACGTTATGTCAAGCCGCTCACGGATGGGGAAGACCTCAAAAGATTGGGGGTTAAGCCCGG
>JAIWEW010000063.1:0-6959 GCA_048632005.1 bacterium | reverse complement strand
CCAAATACTATCATTCTGAAATACTCTCAATCAACCCCCTAATCCCCCAATCTTGGGGGACTGTTAAAGCTGGGGGGTACCCCCAGACCCCTGGCGGGAAGTATCCCGCATCTCTTTTTCATCTATCTTATATATATGAGACAGCTACCTTATGCAATATAAGGCAAGCAAGCCTGTTGACACAGTGGTGTGGATTGGATATGCTGAAATCCCCATAATTTAAGCGTGACTAACAAGGAGGTAATATGGCCGAGGAACACCAGGTACAGATAATCGCCAGTGATGCCGGCGGCACCATGACCGATATGATGGTGGTAGATAGTGAGGGAAATTTCACTATCGGCAAAGCGGCAACTACCCCACATGATCAGTCTCTGGGCGTTTGGGAGTCGCTTACCGATGCTTTCGAGTACTGGGATATCGATTTCAAGAAGCAGGCGGGTAATATCCTCCCCGGTGTCGAGGCTGTTGTCTACTGCGGCACCTCGATGATGAATGTGCTTCTCACCGGGACGGGTAAAAAAGTGGGGGTTATTACCCAGCGGGGGGATGAGGACATTTTCATCCACGAGCGGAGCCGCCAGACGTGGACCGGGTATGCCTATGAGGATCTCATGCATCACGTAACCCACCATCACAACAGGCCTCTGGTGCCTCGGAGATTGGTCAAGGGGGTGACCGGGCGAATAGATATGTTCTCGATGGAGGCCATACCCCTCTATGAACATGAGGTTGAAAGGGCGGTCGAGGAGCTGCTGGAGGAGGGGGTGGAGGCTATCGCCGTCTCCCTGTGGTACTCGTACCTGAACCCTATGCATGAGCTGAAAGTGTCCGAGATAGCCCAGGAGGTGATGCAGAAGCGGGGTCGCCAGGTGCCGGTATACCTCTCCTATCAGCTTTGTCCTATCACCAGGGAGCAACCGCGGCTCAACACGCTTGTCCTCCATGCCAGCTCTGCGGAGCCCGGACGCGAACAACTCTCTGGGATTGAGAGCAAGCTCCAGGGCAGTGGATACAGATATCCGCTTCAGATAGTTCTCGCGCATGGAGGCGTGACCAATATTCGATACCCCAGGCTCTATGAAGGGTGCTTCTCCGGGCCTATAGGCGGCCTGCTCGGGGTTCGCTATCTGGAGCAGGAAATGGGGATAGGCAACTGGGTATGCTCTGACATGGGAGGTACCAGCTTCGACGTTGGCCTCATCATGGGTGGGGAGCCTGTCATGCTGCGCGAGGTGGTCATCAATCGTAGGCTATTCAATATTCCTACCCTGCTCATGGACACCACAGGTGCCGGCACGGGGATGTACGTTACCATCGATCCTATCACCAGGCGTATTACCGTGGGTCCTGAGAGCGCCGGGGCCGACCCGGGACCGGTCTCCTACGATATGGGAAACGAGGTGCCCACGGTGATGGACTGTGTCCTTATCATGGGCATCCTGAATCCGGACAACTACCTCGGAGGCAAGCTTAAATTGAACAAAGAAAAGGCCCTCAGGGCTATCAAAGAGCAATGTGCCGACTGCCTTGATGTCGACCCCTATTATATCGCAGAGGGGGTGTATAAGCTCATCAACAGCACCATGAAGGAGCACATCAGGGCAGTGCTCTATGCTCGGGGCTTCTCCCCGGCAGATTACCACCTTCTAAGCTATGGCGGTGCCGGCCCGATGCACGTCGCCGGCTACACCGAGGGCCTGCCCTTTAAGGGAGTGGCCACCCTACCCTACGCGGCGGCCTTCTCCTCATTCGGTTCTGCTGCGGTGGACATCAGCCACCGCTACCAGAAGTCCACCACGGTTATGATTCACCATGGTGCCGATGATGCCTTCAAGTTAATGATGGGTCAGCTTATGCTTAATCCAGGGTGGGAACAGCTGGAGAGTCTGGCACAGGCTGACTTCGCTGCCGAGGGTCTACCATGGGAGCAGGCGGTGGTGCGTCAGATAGCCTACGTGCGCTACGGAAGCCAGATGGACGATATCGAGGTGCCATCGCCGGTATCTTGCATCAATAGTGCAGAGGACATGGACAAGCTCATTGCCGCCTTCGAGGATCTCTATGAGAGAGTCTATGCTGGCGTGGCCAAGCACCCGCAGGCGGGGTATCAGATCTTCGAGCTGGGGCTCACTGCCACGATTCCCAAGATCAAGCCCAAACTGGTTAAGAGGTCGCTGGAGGGAAAAAATCCACCACAAGCAGCCATCAAGGGAGAGAGGGAAGTGTACTTTGACGGTGGATGGCATAAGGCCGTTATCTACGACATGGACCAGCTCAGGCCGGGGAATGAGGTTGAGGGGATAGCTGTGGTTGAGGCTCCGGCGACTACCTTCTTCCTCCCGCCGGGGAGAAAAGCCAGGATGGATGAGTGGTCACTGCTGTGGCTTACCTGAGGATTCCCCAAGTGTGAAACGACGATAAGAGGAGGTTACGATGAGTGAGCATAAAGGAATAGGAGAAGTCGGGAAGACCATCAAGCAGATGATGGAAGAAAATGAGAAGCTGTACCGGGAGACAGGCTGCTATGCTGGCATCACTGACCCTCATCTATTCAAGGAGGACCCGGTCAAGGGCGAATTATTTCATTCCCGGATAATGGCGTCGTTGATCGCTGGCAGGGAGACTACCCGTATGGTATCCGGTTCGCCCTTTGTGCGGGAGGTGGCCGAGCTATGCCTCGGCCTCTACACTCCCGAAGGGGACAACATCGCCCAGTCCACCGGCATTCAGATCCACATCAAGCTCATGGGTGACAATATACAGTGGATGATAAATAAGAACTACGAGGAGGAGGTGGGGATAAATGACGGTGATTTCTTCATAGCCAACGAACCCGTTATATCCGGCATGCACGCCGCTGATGTCTACGATATGCTGCCCATTTTCTGGGAAGGCGAACTGATCGGCTGGATATGTACCGTGATTATGGAGATGGACGTCGGCGCGGTGAGCCCCGGCTTGATGCCTCTGGCTAATGTGGAGCGGGGCACAGACGGGCTGAAGTTCTGCTGCGAGCGAATAGGCTCCAACGATAAGTTAAACCGTGATTTCGAGCATAAGATCGAGATCTGCCTGGATATGTCGGACATCTTTTTGCTGGATCGCAAGGGTGCTATTGCGGCCAACATCCGTGTGCGGGAAGAGATCAAGCGTATTATCGGTGAGTTCGGGATAGACTACTATAAAAGGGCGACCAGGGAGCTCATAGAGGAGGAGCGGCGCAATCAGATTGTCCGCATCCGGCAGAGGATGGTTCCCGGTCGCTACCGCGGCGTCGTGCCTGCCGAATTTCCCATGGCGGACCAACCGGTAGCGTGGATCCCGGCCAAGCGGGACACCATACGCCTCATTCCCATACAGATGGATGTCCTGCCCTCAGCAGGGCTGGTATTGGACTTCGAGGGGGTTGGCGAGTGGGGCTGGCACCCCTTCAATGGCACACCCCAGGCGGTATGGGGTGGTGTCGCAATAGTAACCGTTCAGACCCTGGCATACGATGGACGCGGCAATCTGGGGTCACTGTTACCAATTGAGGTAAAGGAGCCGCCTATCGACTCCCTGCTCAACCCAAGCCAGATCAAGAAGCTGGCAACCTCTACGCCATGGGCCCCCATGCTGGACATATTCGGTATGTGGACGCACCTTTTAGGGATTGCCTTCTATCTTCGTGGCTTCAGGGAGGAAACCTTCAACTATCGATCTTCAGGTGGCTGGCAGATGGCCGGCTACGACCAAATGGGTACCAAACGCCCTCTAATGGCCGCCGGAACGGGCTACTTTGGCCCGGGTGCCTGCGGGGTCTGCGACGGTGTCGATTGTGGAGGGTGGCTGGCTACACCAGAGGTCGACATGGGAAGCGCAGAGGTATGGGAGCTCTTCGTGCCCCATATGGAGATGTCGCGCCGACTCGACCCCTATTCAGTAGGCTACGGAATGTTCCGCTCTGGCCTGGCAGTTCCACAGGTGGTGATGATTCATAGAAGTCAGCAGTTGGTCGGCAGCGGGATCATTGGTACCGCTTCGGACGGTATCATCCCCAACCTTGGCCAGTTCGGCGGATACCCCGGCGGCAGGCGGAACACTATGTTATTGCGCTATGACAATCTCCCCGAGTTGATGGAGAAAAGGCAGCCGCTGCTTCATGAGATGGGCCACCCGGCGGATTTAAAGGACCGCTTTCCGGGGCAGGTCTTTGATATGGGACTCCTAGCGGTGCCGACGGAAATCTACGAGGGGGACCTGCTCGTTTCCGCCTCAGCTGCTGCTGGAGGACTTGGCGATCCCATTGAAAGGGATCCGGTATGGATAACCGCTGACATGGACAACGGGCTTACCACGGAGTGGCAGGCCAGCAACATCTACTGCGTTAAGGCCAGATACGATGAGGAAGAGAAACGGTGGAAGGCGGATGAGGTTGCCACCAGGGAACTACGAGAGGCGAAGCGCAAAGAGAGACTATCCAGGGGCGTGCCGGTAAAGGAATGGTGGCATAGGTACCGTCAGCGGCTTATGGATCGAGATATGGATGGCAAGATTCTGGAGATGTACCAGAGTAGTATGAGGCTTAGCCAGGCCTTCACCCAGGAGTTCAAAGACTTCTGGGCGATGCCCGATGACTTTAATCTGTGAGGTGATGATATGTCATACAGCAAAGAGGATTTGAGAGACCTGTACGATGGCAGGCTTCCCTGGCACAAGACATTCGAAATCATGAGCAAGCCCAAGGACGACGATAGATTCGACAAGTATGTCGAGATCCTCCAGGAGCGCGTTTCCTATGCAGAGAGGATATTAATGCCCCTGGGCGACCATCTCAATGTGGTGCAAAAGGGTGGGGAGCGGATAGTAAAGTGCGACTGTGGTCACGAGTTCGGTGACTGGCGACAGAATTGGAAGCTGAACGCCCTCATCTTCGTTAGAGATGATACTGAGAAGTTGGAGGAGATTTATCCTGGACTCAAGTGCCCCGACCCTAACCTGTGCGAAGTTCGGGAGTTCTACTGTCCTGCGTGCGCCAGCCTGCTCAAGGTAGAGGCTGTGCCCGTAGGCTGCCCTGCCATCTTCGATGCCCTTCCTGATATAGATAGTTTCTACCGGGAGTGGCTGGGACGGCCGCTTCCTGAGGAGCAGGAGTTTCGTGATATGACCTACGATGTTACAGGGGAGTGGGGACGTGATCTTGAATGAGGCACCCTGATAGCGGAGCCGGTGTTAAATGAGACCGCTGGAAAAAGAGGTGCAGGATACTTCCTGCCGGGGGTCTGGGGGTCTACGGTCATCATCCGGCTTGACCGGATGATCCAGATGGGGGATCCTCCACCTTTGAATACCCCCCAAGATTGGGGGATATAGGGGGTTGATTGAGACTATTTCAGCAGTCTCTTATAGCTCCTAATGCTAATAATTTGCGGTTTAAATGCGGGACAATGGATTAGCGATGGTGTCACTATGTACTGGACGAATACATTTTCTTGCCACCAGCCGCCGTTTGGTGTAGAATGCCCGAAAAGCAAGCAGGATTGCTGGTGAAAAGTAATGGCTGGTCTCTTTGGGAATCTAGATAAGATTAGAACCCGTCTCACGAGAAAGGTGAGGCTGGGCCTAATACTCTCATTGATTATTTTGGCTATTGTCTTGCCCCTCGTAGCAGGGGGGCCAACAATGCCTATAGTAGCATTGGGACTAATCGCCTGCGCTATCCTCTTCCTGGCAACAAATCCAAGGAAAGCGGTATTTGGCCTAATAGTCATTGCAATCTTTTACATTGCCCTCTCCCTGCGAGTATATGGGCCATATGACAGCGTTTTTATGGGCGACTGGGTTAAATTCGGGGGAAACGACCCCTGGTTTTACATGCGACTGGCGGATAACCTGGCGCACACTTTCCCCCACCGCATCCTCTTTGACCCATACGCCCTTTTCCCCGGTGGATCGAATATAGGCATTCCCCCCTTCTTCCTAATGCTCCTTGGATCCACGATATGGGTCATTGGCCTGGGCTCTCCCAGTGAGTACATTGTCGAAACTGTGGGTGCCTATTTCCCCGCCATCTTGGGGGCAATGGTTACTATACCGGTATACTTCATCGGGAAAGAGATCTTCAACCGGAATGTCGGGTTGCTCTGTGCCGCCCTGATTGCCATTATGCCGGGTGAATTCCTCTTTCGTTCCCTATTGGGATTCACCGACCACCATATCGCCGAGGTTCTATTCAGCACCACAGCAGCCCTGTTCCTGATACTGGCAATCAAACGTGCAAAGGAAAACGAGATATCCTTCAGCCATATTCGTAGCAGGGACTGGGGGTATCTCAGGAAGCCGCTCATCTATGCCCTGTTAGCCGGGTTAGCCCTGGGAATATATCTCCTCTCCTGGACCGGCGCACTGCTCTTTGTATTCATAATATTTGCCTATATAATAATTCAATACATCATCGATCACCTGAGGGGCAGGTCAACCGACTATCTTTGCATCATCGGGGTGCCTATATTCCTCATCTCCCTGATCATGGTTATCCCATTTTCCAATTTGTCTACCTACGGGGGGAAACTCGGCATTCCTTCTTTGACTATCGCTGTATTGGCTCTTCTGGTGCTAAGCGGCGTTTCCTGGCTGATGTCTCGCAGAAATATAAAGCGAGCTTACTATCCTTTGGCGCTGGTATGTCTCGGTTTAGCGGGTGCGGGCATTCTTTATGCTATCGATCCTGACATGTTTAGATCGATGGTGGATACCTTTGAGAAAGTATTTATACCATCAGCGACAAAAGGCACGATTATGGAAGCGCGGCCGATATTCTCCGATTTCGATATCACCAACCTAACAGAACACCGTGTGTGGTATTATTTCACCACCGGCTTGTTCATCTTCCCCGTAGCGCTCATGCTATTAATCTACGCTACCATAAAGGGGCAGAATAGCGAGAAAACATTTCTTATTGTCTGGTGTCTGATAAT
>JAIWEW010000062.1:0-7033 GCA_048632005.1 bacterium | reverse complement strand
TATCCCGTCTATTCTCCACCTTTGCCGTCCGTGGTACATACAAAGATATCTATGAGGACATCCTGTCGGACCGCCAGCTCACCGATGGATTGATGCGCAGTGACCCCAAAGCGCTGGCGGATTGGAATAAACGTATGAGCCGGGGCATGGAAGATAACACAGTTGCCCCGGAATACGATGAGTATCTACAGAAGATGGAGCATGGGGAGTGGCCTCAGATACCTGGCGTTAACGCACCAGAGAGCGGGCCGCCTGATGAAGGGGCGGATTGAGGTGATCGAGTATGCCCATCTATGAGTTTCGCTGTCACGGTTGTCAAAGAAGGTCAAGCCTCTTTATAAGGAGCATGGCCGACCCGCTATCTCCGCATTGCCCTAATTGCGGTAGCAAGGAAATGGAGCGCCTGATCTCCAGATTCGCCCAGCACAAATCGGCTCAGGGCTGGCATGAGCAAGCAGGTCCACCCCAGGCAATGGGTGGACCGGACTACTATAAAGACCCGCGTAATATCGGGCGCTGGACGGAGCATAGACTTAAGCAACTTGGCATGGATATGCGCAGCGAGGAGCACTCCAATACGTTTTCCGAGGTACGCGAAATGATCGATGCGGCCAGGGAAGGCGAGATGCCGGAACCTCTCAAGGACATATAATAGATGCTACGCCTCATCGATGCCAACCTGAACCGCATCAGCGAAGGGTTGCGCCTCCTCGAAGATATCTCCCGTTTCATCATCGATGACGCCTCATTAAGCGCCGCGCTCAAATCCATGCGCCATGATATTTTAGGTGAGCATTTCTCCCTCCAAAAAGAGCTACTCTCCGCGCGCAATTCAGCGGAGGATGTGGCCGCCTTCGCCGAGGAGGAAATGCGTCGCGCCGACCTCCCCGCCATCGTCAGCGCCAACGCCAGGAGGGTCACCGAATCGCTAAGAGTCCTGGAGGAGTGCTCCAAACTACCCGATCTCGCGTTGGACCCGGCAAGGTTTAAGCAGGCGCGCTTTGCTCTTTACGAGCTTGAGCGTACACTGACAGGCAAGCTCCTGCGCTGCGAGAAGCGGATCACGGGACTCTATGTAATTATCGATACAGAGATAATAGGAGAAAGGGATGAAGTGGAAATTTGCCGCCAGGCGATACGTGGCGGGGCAAGGACGATCCAACTGCGTGACAAGACGCGGAGCAAGGCAGAGGTGCTCGCAGGGGCGCAGAAGCTGAAAGAGGTCTGCGCTCAATACGATGTGCCATTTATCGTGAATGATTACCTCGATATTGCCATCGCCTCCCGAGCTGATGGTCTTCACCTGGGGCAAGGTGACCTCCCCATCTCCATAGCCCGCCGACTGTTGCCTATCGATAAAATTTTGGGCTGTTCCACCACTACACTCGAAGAGGCTGTTAAGGCTGAGGCCGATGGTGCCGACTATGTTGCCGTTGGCGCGATCTATCCCACCCCTTGCAAAGCGGATGCTGTCGTGGTAGGATTGGAGCGGCTTTGCCAGGCTAGAAAAGCCATATCGCTCCCCATCGTTGCAATTGGAGGTATCGATATAGAGAACGCCTCCGCAGTAATCGATGCCGGGGCGGATGCAATTGCTGTGATCAGTGCTGTCTGCGGAGCAGCGAATGTACAGGATGCAGCACAGAAGCTGGCTGAGAGGATAGAGAAAAACTAGATGAAAAAACTGACTGCGGGATTAGAACAAATCGCAGAAAAGGCGCGCGCCGTCCTATCATCCACGGACGCCGCCCGGGAAAAAGCGCTTCGCCTCTCCCGCGATGCCCAGCGTTACTCCACCGATGCCATTCGCTCGGTTCACCGCGGCGATTACGAGGAGGCAAGAGAGCGATTATCTTTAGCCCGCGAGCTTCTCAAAGAGCTGGACAGGGAACTGGATGGACACCCGGAGCTTCAGCACGCAGGATTTGTCTATAGTGCCCAGAAGGAACATGTTGAAGGATACGTCACCCTGGGCCTCATAGTGGACAATACTCTGCCTGATCCTGACGAATTCGGCATTGGCTACGCAGCCTACCTCAATGGTCTCGGAGAGGCTGTAGGGGAGCTAAGGCGTCACATCCTCGATATCATTAGAAAGGGGGAGTTGGAGAGATGCGAGAACCTGCTTGAGGCCATGGACGACATCTATAGCGTGCTGGCAACCATGGATTTCCCCGATGCTATGACCGGTGGGTTAAGGAGAACTACCGACGCGGTACGTGGCATTCTGGAGAGAACCAGGGGTGACCTGACCATCGCCCTCAGGCAACAACAACTGGAGGAGAAGCTTAACAAGTTGGAGAAAAAACTAACATAGGAGGTTAGTAGAGTATGGACCCAATCTACTATGCAGTTATAGCAGGAGTCCTGGGACTAATTACTGCTGTATCTATGGCCGCATACGTGATGCGGCAAGATGAAGGCTCCGAGCGGATGAGAGAGATCTCGGCAGCTATTAAAGAGGGAGCGATGGCCTTCCTCTCACGAGAGTACCGAATTATGCTCATATTTGTAGCATTGATCGCGCTAGCGCTGGCGTTCATCCCGAATTTGGGAGGATGGGTTGCCTTCGCATTCGTCTTCGGCGCGATAAGCTCCGGCTTAGCCGGGTTTGTGGGCATGAACATAGCCATCAGGGCCAATAACAGGACAGCCGCTGCTGCAGAAAAGAGCTTGAATCAGGGCTTGAGGGTAGCATTCCGTGCTGGTGCTGTAATGGGACTCAGTGTCGTCAGCATCGGCATTATAGGGCTGAGTATCCTTTACTTTGCCTTTCACATGGATGCGGCTCAATTCGTAATAATCATCCCTGGCTTCGGCTTCGGGGCCTCGCTGGTGGCCATCTTTGCCAGGGCCGGAGGGGGCATCTATACCAAGGCAGCAGATACCGGCGCTGACCTGGTGGGGAAGGTAGAGCAAGGTATCCCCGAGGACGACCCGCGAAACGCTGCCGTGATTGCCGACTTCGTCGGTGACAATGTCGGCGACGTAGCCGGTATGGGCGCAGACCTTTTCGAGTCCTACGTGGACTCTATCATAGCAACGATTACCCTTGCTACTGTCGCAGTGACAGCTGGCCTGGTGGCCGCTGATCGCTTGGAGACCGCGTGGTATCTGCCAATGATGGTGGCCACAGGTGGCATTATAGCCTCTCTTATTGGAGTGTTTCTGGTCAAGGTAGGTGACAAGCCGGAGATGAAGGCACTGCTGAACGCACTGAGGCGCGGTACCTTGGGCGCGTCCATACTGACCGCTATATTCGCCACCTTAACCGTGTATTTCCTCGACGCATCATGGGGAGTATTATGGGCCATCTTTACCGGTCTCATTGCCGGCGTGCTGATTGGAGAAAGCACGAACTACTTCACCTCATACGAATTCGGCCCAACGCGTGGGGTTGCAGAGGCATCCCAAACAGGTGCAGGTACCAACATAACCAAGGGATTTGCCGTCGGTTTGATGAGTGTCGTACCCGCGATCATCATAATAGTTATCGCCATCATAGTAGCGTACTACTTCGGCGATATGTATGGCATCGCAATTGCTGGCGTTGGAATGCTTTCCACGCTGGGCGTCACGCTGGCAACAGATGCGTACGGCCCGGTAGCGGACAACGCCGGCGGGATCGTGGAGATGTCGGATCTGCCCCCGGAGGTCAGGGAGCGCACCGATGCCCTCGACTCGCTGGGTAATACAACCGCTGCGACTGGGAAGGGCTTTGCCATTGGTGCCGCTGCGCTTACCGCGCTGGCACTGATGCTCTCCTACTCAAACGCTGTCGGAATTGACCTGGCCAATCCCATCAGCCTGCTCGATCCGGCAGTAATTGCAGGTATCTTTCTCGGCGTCATGATGCCGGCTCTCTTCTGCGCGCTGACGCTGAACGCGGTAGGCCGGGCCTCTTTCGCCATAATCAATGAAGTGCGCCGCCAGTTCAGAGAGATCAAGGGAATTATGACCGGCGAGGGAAAACCGGAATATGGGAAGTGCGTCGACATAGCCACCAAGGCAGCGCTGAAGGAGATGATCCTACCCGGTATAATCACCGTTTTAATGCCGGTTATCGTCGGCTTCACTCTGGGCAAATTTGCACTCGGTGGCTTCCTAATAGGTGCAGTGTCAGCCAGCTTCCTTATGGCGGTTATGATGTCCAACTCCGGCGGCTCATGGGATAACGCCAAGAAGTTTATCGAGACGGGTAAATTAGGTGGTAAAGGATCGGACACGCATAAGGCAGCAGTAGTTGGTGACACGGTGGGCGACCCGTTCAAGGACACATCAGGGCCTTCCCTGAACATCATGATAAAGCTGATGACCATGATTGCACTGGTTCTCGCCCCGGCGCTGGTAAACATGAACGGTATACTGGACTAACCAATGAGGAAAGGGTTATGCTGCCGCTCAGCACGAATAGTGGTTTGAGGACCGTGCCCGGGGTAAACAATGGTCTCATCGGGCAGGGTTAACAGCTTGCTGTTGATACTTTCGATTAGCTGCTGGTGGCTACACCCGGGGAAGTCGGTGCGGCCGATACTAAAATTGAACAGGGTATCCCCTACAAAGACCATCCCATGTCCGTAGAGGGAGATACCACCCGGGCTATGCCCCGGAGTATGAAGCACGGTAAAGCTGAGGTCACCGACCTCAATGGCTTGGCCATCTTTTAGTGACATGTCCGGCTTCGGCAGCGGCTCTGCTGAGCCGGACATAAACATTCCCATGACGCGGGACATCCCCGATGCGATCATCCCGGCAGCCTCGGCCTCGTGCATGGCAAAAGGTGCTCCGGTCTCCTCTTTGAGCTGTCCAAGCGCCATAATATGGTCTGGATGGGAGTGGGTGGCGACAATAAGCTTGATGGTTAAGCCAAGCTGGCGCACATTATCCATAATTGTCTCAGCCTCGGCAACGGGGTCGATGATTATTCCTTCCCCGGTTCTATCCGAGCCTACGATGTAGCAGTTCGCGAGAAAGGGGCCCAGCTCAAGCGCTCTAAATAGCATCGCTCTATTTTTCACTATTCGTGCTCACCTGTCAAGCCTTTGACATTTGAAAGTAAAGCTGTTAATTTTTGGAAGCTAGAGATATCGGGGGGTAGCGATTGAAAGTAGATATGGATAAGATGGTCTCGCTGTGCAAGCGGCGGGGCTTCATATTTCAGTCCAGCGAGATATATGGTGGCCTCTCCGCCTGCTGGGACTATGGACCGCTTGGAGTAGAGCTAAAGCGCAATATCAAGGAAGCGTGGTGGCGATACATGGTGCGGGAGAGGGACGATGTGGTGGGTCTGGATTCAAGCATACTGATGCACCGCGCCGTGTGGGCTGCCAGCGGCCACGAGGATGGCTTTTCTGACCCCCTAATGGACTGCAAGTCATGCCACCAGCGCTGGAGATCGGACGATGTAGAAGGCAGCCGCTGTCCTAACTGCGACGGCGAGCTAACGGAGCCCCGCATGTTCAATCTCATGTTCAGGACCTTCTTCGGGCCGGTGGAGGAAGACGCAGCGACGGTATACCTGCGACCCGAGACCGCCCAGGGCATCTTCGTCAACTTCGCAAACGTGATGGACACCACGCGAAAAAAGCTTCCCTTTGGTATCGCTCAGATAGGTAAGTCATTCCGCAACGAGATCACCACCGGAAACTTCATATTCCGCTGCCGGGAGTTCGAGATGATGGAGATGGAGTTCTTCACCAAACCGGACACTGCTGAGGAGTGGTTCAACTACTGGATCGAGAAGCGGCAGAACTGGTATGTCAATCTGGGGATAAACAAGGAGAACCTCCGCCTCCAAAAGCATGGCAAGGATGAGCTTGCACACTATGCCCGCGCTTGTTGTGACATTCAATACCTGTTCCCTATGGGCTGGTCGGAGCTTGAGGGTATCGCCAACCGTGGCGACTTCGATCTGGCGCAACATACCAAGTGCAGCGGCAGGGACCTCAGCTATTTCGATTCCGACAGCGGGGAGCATATTGTGCCCTATGTTATCGAGCCCTCGGCCGGTGTGGACCGCGCCGCGCTCGCCTTCCTCATCGATGCCTACGATGAGGAGCCGGACAAGAATGAAATCCGTGTGCTGCTGCGGCTGCATCCAGACCTGGCCCCGGTAAAGGTCGCGGTCCTCCCCCTGAGCCGCAATGAAGCCCTCGTCCCCATGGCCAAGGATGTCTATGCCACAATCCGGAAGTGCTTCACCGCACAGTACGATGACGCCCAAAGTGTAGGTAAGCGTTACCGACGGCAGGACGAGATTGGCACCCCGTACGCGGTCACCATCGACTTTCAGTCGCTTGAGGACAATGCGGTTACCATCCGCGAGCGGGACAGCATGAAACAGATCAGGGTGCCGGTAGCGGAGCTGACGAACACACTGGAGCGAAAACTTTCCGGCGAGCCCCTCGAAGACCTCCCCCCCGGTGGTAAATACTAGCTCGGGTTCCAGGAGTAAGGAGCGTAATTCGAACTTTCTGTTATAATTAGGATTGAGATTCTTAGGTGGAGGTTGAAAGTGTTAGTAAAGGTGGAGACTTACTTCGATGGTGAATATTGGTGTGCCCGAGGGATAGGCGAGGATATATTTACCCAAGGCAGTACCTTAGACGAGCTTCATGAGAATATTAAAGAGGCAGTATCCGTCCACTATGGTGAAACAGATGAGCCCATCACTATCCTAACTCTGTCCGAGGTAAGGCTAGCAAATGCCAAAGCTTCCACAGGTTAGCGGCAGCGACGTAATTGAGCTCCTTCAATCAATTGGCTACAAAGTTGTGAGACAACGAGGGAGTCATATTCGGCTAAGGAAAGTTACCTCTCTAGGGTATCATGCCATTACGGTCCCCGCACATAGGGTTTTAGCCAAAGGGACAATGAATGATATCCTTAACAGAGTAAGCCTGTGGAATAATATCCCCAAAGAAGACCTCATTAACAGATTGAGATAGGCGTGTCTTCCCCCCGGTGGTAAATACTAGCTCGGGTTTGAAGGGCATAGAGAATAAGCCCAGCACTTCGGCTTTACCTTATTAAA
>JAIWEW010000061.1:0-7089 GCA_048632005.1 bacterium | reverse complement strand
TTCAAGACGATCGGCGACCCCCGCTGCTACAAGGTTCTTGGCCACATACCTCGCTGCATAGGCTGCAGAACGGTCCACCTTTGTGGGATCCTTGCCCGAGAAACAGCCTCCACCGTGCCTGGCGATGCCGCCATATGTATCTACCAGTATCTTACGCCCCGTGAGACCACAATCACCCATGGGGCCACCAACAACGAAGCGTCCCGTGGCATTGACATAGTACTTCGTATTTTTATCAAGCAAGGACGACGGAATTACCGGCTTGATAACATGTTCAAGAATATCGTTATTTATTGTTTCGTGGCTGGTATTGGGATGGTGCTGGGCAGCAATAATGACAGTATCGACGCGTTGAGGAACGCCCTTGGAATACTCTACGGTTACCTGTGATTTACCATCGGGGCGCAGGTAGTGAAGGGTGCCGTCCTTCCTAACTTCTGCGAGACGCTTGCATAGCTTGTGTGCCAGGGAGATAGTGATGGGCATAAACTCGGGTGTTTCGTTGCAGGCAAATCCCACCATCATCCCTTGATCGCCAGCACCAACGGTCTCATAATCGTTATCACCTTTACCGCTCCTAATCTCAAGCGACTTGTCTACTCCTATAGCGATGTCCTTCGACTGCTCCTTGATTGAGACCATTACCCCACAGGTATCACAGTCAAATCCGTATTTAGCACGGGTATAGCCTATTTCTCGCAACACCTGGCGCACAACATCCTGAATCTCCACATAGCAGTCGGTAGTTATCTCTCCCATAACAATTACTAGCCCGGTGGTCGCTGCGGTTTCGCAGGCCACCCTGGCCATAGGATCCTGGGCCAGGATTGTGTCGAGTATAGTATCTGAGATAATATCACATAGTTTA
The DNA here is from genome assembly GCA_048632005.1 of bacterium. Taxonomy (GTDB): domain Bacteria; phylum Chloroflexota; class Dehalococcoidia; order E44-bin15; family E44-bin15; genus JAAXQM01. The sequence continues at coordinate 6,221 of JAIWEW010000061.1, read as the reverse complement.
TCGGGGTGGCCTTCGGTCACCGATTCAGAGGTGATAAATTGGGATGGTGCGCTCATAAAAGTTGTCATTTCTGTCTCCTTTTTGTTTATGTGCCTTCCTCCCAGCTCTCCAGGTATTTACTCTGTTCCTCAGTAAGTGTGTCAATAGACATGCCCATGGAGGCCAGCTTTAATCTGCCAACCTCACGATCGATATCTTTGGGCACAGGGTAGATCCCGGGCTCGCTCTTTCTTCCCTTAACCATATACTCAACACAGAGCGCCTGATTGGCGAAGCTCATATCCATGACGCTTGCCGGATGTCCTTCGGCAGCAGCAAGGTTAATCAGCCGTCCCTCGCCGAGGAGAATGATTCGCCTGCCATCGGGAAGTGTGTACTCATCGACGTAAGGACGAAGGGGTCGCTTGGATTTTGCCATCTTCTCTAAAGCAGGGATGTTGATCTCCACATTGAAATGCCCGCTGTTGGCCACGATTGCCCCATCCTTCATCGAGGAGAAGTGTGCACTGTCGAGGACGTGGATGTCTCCAGATAGCGTGATGAATATGTCACCTACCTTTGCCGCCTCTGCGATGGGCATCACAGTATAGCCATCCATTACCGCCTCCAGGGCGCGAATAGGCTCGACCTCGGTTACTATGATATGGCTCCCCATGCCACGAGCCCTCATCGCCACCCCCCTGCCGCACCAGCCATAGCCGCAGATCACCACCTTCTTTCCGGCCCAAAGGATATTAGTGGCCCTGGTGATACCGTCGATGGTGCTCTGGCCGGTGCCATATCTGTTATCGAAGAAGTGCTTTGTATCTGCGTCATTCACTGTAATGATGGGGTACAGGAGCTTCCCCTCTTGTGCCATGCTCCTCAATCGGATACACCCGGTAGTAGTCTCTTCAGTGCCTCCGATAATATTACCAACGAGTTCTTGGCGATCTTTATGAATTATGCTTACCAAATCAGCACCATCGTCCATCGTAATACGAGGGCTGTAGTCGAGAGCGGCGTTGATGTGCTTATAGTATGTCTCGTTATCCTCCCCCTTAATTGCATAGACAGGGATTTCATACTCTTCCACCATAGCAGCGGCGGCATCATCCTGTGTAGAGAGGGGATTAGATGCACAGAAGACCAGATCAGCACCGCCCTCTTTAAGCGTGTACGCAAGGTTTGCTGTCTCGGTGGTGATATGGAGACAGGCAGCTAGGCATACCCCCTTGAGGGGTTTTTCACGGGCGAAGCGTTCACGGATTAGCCTGAGCACAGGCATCTCCCGGGAAGCCCACTCAATTCGTAGCATCCCCTCTTTGGCCAGGGAAGGATCCTTGATATCAGATTTCATATAATACACTCCTTATTTTCAAAATGCGTGCATTTCTGAAGTTCGTAGTATCTTCTCTCGATATCAGCTTTAGTCAGGGATCGGAGACCATCGATACTGAACTCAGAGATGGTGAAGCTGGCTACAGCGGTGCCGTGGATAACGGCCTGCCTCAATATCTGGGGGGTGAACTCTTTTACCTGGTCCAGATAACCAAGGAAGCCTCCGGCAAAGCTATCCCCGGCTCCAGTGGGGTCCTTGAACTCGTATACGGGATAGGCCGGAGCTACAAAATGATCATCGCCGCTGAGCATGATCGCTCCATATTGACCTCTCTTTATGATCACCGTTTTAGGGCCCATCTTGAGAATACTTCTGGCGGCGGAAAATATGTTATGGCTTTGGGAAAGCAAGCGCGCCTCAGACTCGTCCATGATGGCGATATCCACCGAACTTATGGCACGGGTCAGGGAATCACTTTTGCCCCGAATCCAGAAGTTCATGGTATCCACGACCTTTAGCCTGTCCGCGCTGACCTGGTTCAGTACCTCACACTGAAGATCGGGATCTATATTGGCTAAAAAGACGAGATCGCTGTCACGGTAACCAGGGGGAAGGGTAGGGTGAAAATCGGCGAATACGTTGAGCCTGGTATCCAAGGTTTCGGTAATATTCCGCTCGAAATCATAGCGGCCAGCCCAGCGAAAGGTATCACCTTTGGCCACCTCCAGTCCCGCTGTGTCAACCCCACGATCAGCAAGGAACCGGATATATTTGTTGGGGAAGTCGGTGCCAGCAACTGCGACCAGGTTTACCTTGGTATAAAGACTAGCGGCAGTTGCGAAGTAGACAGCGGAGCCGCCAAGCACTTCTGTAACGCTACCCATAGGCGTCTCCACCGAGTCCAGCGCCACTGAGCCTACAACAAGCACACTCAACCAGTTACCCCGTTCACTCTGCTTTATCCTCTGTTCTTATCCCATATGCATTCAAATCAAATACCATTTGCTAACGAGCTGAGCCAATCAAGTACTTGCCCCAGAACCTCCCTATGATTAGCCCTCGTCACTGTGCTGATAACCACATTGGGGTGCCGCTTAATCTCATCTGCCCATGGGTGCGAGGACCGCATGATAGTACCCAGAACCCTCTTTTCGCTATTTATTGCATCTGAGACCGCTAGTTGAAAACTGGGGGAAAATAGCTCCATCTTTCCGATCTCATCGATGACGATAAGATCACGCTCCCGAGTCGCTTCTCGGAGTGCCGCAACCCCTACCCTATCCAGACCCTCGATATCAACGCCATATTTGCTAACACGATAGGGACTTCTAATATCGATGTGAGCTAGAATCGTACTATCGCCTTCCAGTGTTACAATCCTGAAGCCCTGCCTAACCCCACCCCCTCTAATTTCTTCGGTGAAAAATCCCCCAGCCGCTACCTGAGCCTTTTCCAAAGCTCGTTTAATAATAGTGGTTTTACCAACTCCGGGACCACCGGTGAGAAGATAGGCCTTCCTCATGCACTTTTCTCGACCCTCCTCTTCTCCTTCATCTTCTTCATTTTCTTGCGGTGTTTCATCGTTGCAACTTTTTTAGTCTTATTCATATCCCCCCTTTTGCCCTGAAATCAACATTTTAGCTTCACTATCGGTAACCCTGAATTATCTCTGTCAACAGCATTTGCTCATATCTTCATACCCTTATACTGAAAACCTCCACAAACCGAGCGATGGAGCGGTCGTATGTTTTTGCGACCTCAGGTGGAAAAAGACATCCCGGTAGCTCACCGAGCCTGTTGTGATATAATATGCAGTCGCAGCATTTCCCCTTTCTCTCACAGGGCTCATATGTGCACGTACATCTACTCTTATTAGCAGTAACGTTGCATTCCAATTTCTCAGACCTATTTAACATGCCGCTTTCTAAATTCTGTGGAAACCCCGGCCAGGAGCTCCAAAGCCCATTCTGCCGCCTCCTCCGAGAGCGAATCCAGGCCGCACGACGGGGTAAGCAAACACTGCTCTTTCATAAGGCTGAGACTGACCCCTTTACGATTGAGTGCCCCAATTCCGTCTTCCAAGCGGTCAAGAAGGCTGTTTACCGTTTCAGCCTTGAGAGCTTGTGCATCATGAGATACAATGCCCCAGGCGATTACGCCGCCACGATCAAGGAATGCCTTCACCTCATCAGGGTAAAGGGCAATAGTGTACCCATAATTATAGGCATCGAAGTTCAGAATGTCGAGGGATGTGGAAAGTAACATCGACCAATCGGTGTTGCCGCAGCAGTGAACCCCCTTGAGCCCGCTGATACCGGAAAAAACCTCTTCTAAAAGGCTTTTTATCTTATCCGATGAGATAGAGACAAAAGCGGAGCCAATAGAGGCCATATATGGTTCATCAACGAAGATGATTGTGTTAGGGGAAATAGCCTTAAGCTCTCGCTCCTGCCAGGCTGCTTTTAAATGAAGGTGTTTGGCCATAGCATCAGCAAGGGTATCGTTATAGAGGAGTGGGCGACGGTTCTCATCGGTCACTGCCAATCCCCAGGTAACCGGACCTGTAACTTGACCCTTAGCGGCAAAGGGTGAACCGTGCTTCGTTTCGAGAAATGCGTGAAGACCCGCGGCGTGGTCAGGGTTTATCGCGTATTTCTCGACCTTATCTTCGAGATAGGAGGAATATAGCTGTTCAAGGGGCTTCTCCAGATCTTTAGAGCTATCAACATAAATGCGTTCACTTTCTATGACAACGCCAGGGAATCCATCGCTGAACTGGACATACATGTTCTCCAGAAAAGAGCGCCTTGGAAGTTGTGGCCAGGCGGGGATCTCAGGTAAGAACTTAGCCACCAGTGAGCATGCCTCTTTGGGATCGGTATGAGGCATACTTCCTACTAATGTAGCCAGTCCGCTGAGCTCAAATCGGGGCAGTTTGTCGCACCTCTCTAAGAAGTAACCTTACACAGCTTTGCTCTTTACCTGGTTAACATTACGGGAGCCATTTATGGGGTTACTTCTACGTTATATACTTTCCAATTAAAAGTTCCAGGTCTTCTTTTATCCGCACAGGGATCTTCTCTGGAGCTGTGATAATGGCATTCTCAAGCGCTTCAGCACAGCCACATTCCCGCTTCTCCGGTATACGTGCTGCCACAAGCCCAATGATTTTCTTTGCCGTATCGGCATTAAGCATCAGGTTGGCAAGCGCCATGTTGATGGTTACCGATTCTTCGGTTTCATGCCAGGTATCGTAGTCTGTTATACAGGCAAGCGTAGCATAGCATATCTCTGCTTCCCTTGCCAGCTTAGCTTCTGGTAGTGCTGTCATTCCGATAATGCTTGCACCCCAGGAGCGATACATGTTCGATTCCGCTTTGGTAGAGAAAAGCGGCCCCTCCATCGCGATGTATGTTCCTTCCTGGTGAACATTAGCTCCAACATCGAGTGCTGCATGATAAAGTATATTACTGAGTGTCGGGCAGAATGGCTCGGCGAAGCTGACATGGGCAACCAGCCCCCCATCGAAGAAGCTGTTTACCCGGCTCTTAGTACGATCGATGATCTGATCTGGTACAACGAGATCCAGAGGGTGGATACCCTCTTTCAGGCTTCCTACGGCACTGACAGAGATTATCCACTCCACGCCAAGCGCCTTCAAAGCATAGATATTGGCCCGTGATGGAATCTCGGTGGGGCTGATATTGTGACCCCTGCCATGTCGTGGTAAAAAAGCAATGCTTCTACCATCCAACTCGCCAACAATAATCGCATCGCTTGGCTCGCCGAAGGGAGTGTTTGGCCTCACTTCCTCGATATTGGTCATCCCCGCTATCTCGTAGAGGCCGCTTCCCCCAATAACCCCTATTTTTACGGCAGTATTCAAGCTCTTCCGCCTTTCCCTTTAGTATACTTAGTAAATATACAGCAACTATCCTGTGTCTTAGAAATATAACCTCTATAACCTATCTTTGTAGGGCTCCCTGATTACGCCTCGCTCAGTAATTATAGCAGATATGTAGCGATGAGGGGTGATATCGAAGGCGGGATTTGCTACATTCACTCCTGCCGGGGCGATAGGAACCCCCCTTATGTGGGTAACCTCTTCTGGACTTCGCTCCTCAATGGGGATCTCATTCCCTGATCCCAGTGAGTAGTCTATAGTACTTATCGGGGCAGCGACATAGAAAGGGACGCCATTTTCCATTGCGAGAACTGCCAAATTATAGGTGCCAATCTTGTTGGCAACATCGCCATTTGAGGCAATCCTATCAGCACCTAAGATAACGCAATCTATCACTCCTCTAGATAGAAAATGACCCGTCATCGTATCCGTAATTAGAGTGAAGGGAATGTTATATTTCACCAGCTCCCACGCGGTAAGGCGCGCTCCCTGGAGCAGAGGGCGTGTTTCGCTGGGGAATACGTGAATTTTTTTACCGCTATCCCATGCTGTCCGGATGACTCCCAGCGCGGAGCCGTATCCTGCTGCCAGTGCCCCGGTGTTACAATGTGTCATTATATTGAAACCATCTTTTATCAACTCTGCACCGTAAGAGCTAAGTTTTCGCTCCGCCGCATCGTCCTCGGCATCCAACCTTTGAGCCTCGGCAAGTAGCGTTGCCTTTATTTCATCCACACTCTCGCCAGCTTCGGCTACTTTATTCATCCTTTCCAGCGCCCAGAATAGGTTGACTGCGGTCGGTCTGGTAGCAGCCAGCACCTCGGAAATAGCGCTAAGTTTAATCAGAAATTCCTCTTTCGAAGTAGCCTCGATCTCCTGAGCCCCTAATGCCATTCCATATGCAGCGGCGATTCCTATCGCGGGAGCACCTCGAACCCTCATATCCTTAATCCCTGATGCCACCTCGCGATAGTCTGAAAGTTTCAGATAAACCTC
>JAIWEW010000060.1:0-7095 GCA_048632005.1 bacterium | reverse complement strand
ACACCCCCAGACCCCTGGCAGGAAGTATCCTGCACCTCTTTTACAGCGGTCTCTATTAATATAACTGTTTATATATTATGGAATAGCAACCTGTCAAGCACTGAATCAGGCCAGGGAATAGCGTGAAGTTTAAGCAGGCTACCTTGTTTGGCGGATAGGGCAATTGCGCAACCGTCATTCCTAAGGTATACTGAATGTTGTTGAGTTATGGCAAAAAAGACCGATATCAGAACACTTATAGATAAGACGCAGGGGTATCTATCCAGCGACACCCTGGCGCTCATCGAGGATGCTTACGAATTTGTTTCCCAGGCATACAAGGATGATACGGAGCATGCCATTGACACCGCTGTCACCATCGCTGACCTTCAGCTCGATGAACGTTGTATAGCAGCAGCGTTGCTTCATGAGATCCCGGTTATAAACGGGGTAAGCACAGCCGAATTGGAAGAAAAATTCGGCCCCGAGGTGGCAAAGCTGGTTGAAGGGGTAGGGAAACTGGCAAAGGTATCATGGCCGGAGGAGACCAAGCTTAAAAAGGCCGCTATCGATACCGAAGCCCACGCCGAGAGCCTGCGGAAGATGCTCGTGGCGATGTCCGAGGACATCCGGGTGGTCTTTATCAAGCTGGCCTGCCGCCTGCACAAGATGCACATCCTGAATCGGATGCCCCCGGCGAAGCAGCAGGCGATTGCCGAAGAGACCATGGAGATATTCGCCCCGGTAGCGCACCGCCTGGGCATCTGGCAGATAAAGTGGCAACTGGAGGATCTTTCCTTCCGCTACCTGGAGCCGAAGAAATATCATGACATCGTTCAACTAGTCGCCGGTCGAAGGGAAGAGAGGGAGAAGCATATTGCTCTGATCAGCGGGATCCTCGAGGAGGAGATGAGGAAAGCGGAGATCGACGCGGTAGTTACAGGAAGGTCGAAGCACATCTACGGTATATACAAGAAGATGGAGAAATATAACGCCCAGGGCAAGGAGTTTAGCGAAATCAACGACCTTCTGGGTTTCCGCATCCTTGTGAATGAGGTTACTGATTGCTACAGCGCCCTGGGGACGGTTCATAGCCTTTGGCACCCCCTGCCCAAGCAGTTTGACGATTACATCGTAAACCCCAGGGGAGGGGTGTATCAGGCACTCCACACCACGGTGATGTGCATGGGCACTACCCCCCTCGAGATACAGATACGCACACACGAAATGCACAGGGTTGCAGAGTATGGCATTGCCGCCCACTGGCGCTACAAGGAGGGGACGACAGGGGACGTAGCATTTGAGGAGAGGCTCGCGATGTTGCGCCAACTCCTTGATTGGTACAAGGATGTGGGTGGCGCTGAGTTCGTGCAGTCGATAAACGCCGATGTCTTCGGCGATCGCGTTCTGGTATATACCCCCAATGGCGATATAAAGGACCTGCCCGCAACTTCCACCCCACTCGATTTCGCCTATCGCGTCCACACCGATATTGGTCATCGCTGTATCGGGGCAAAGATTAACGGGAAAATGGTCTCCCTAACCTACCAACTACAAAACGGCGATACTGTAGAGATTCTCACCGCCAAGAAGGGTAAAGGGCCGAGCCGCGATTGGCTCAACCCAGCCCTGGGCCATCTCAATACCTCTCATGCCAGGGTGAAAGTCAGACAGTGGTTCCGCAAGCAGGAGCGCGGCGAGAACATACAGCGGGGCCGGGAACTCATGGAAAAGGAGCTTCGTCGCCTGGGGATATCCATATCCGATGAGGAGCTTGCCGACCTGTTTAAGCGCGATAGCGTGGAGGATTTCTTTGCCGCCATTGGCTATGGCGATATTAGTCCCCATCAAATCGCCACGAAGCTTACCGTGGCGCAAGAGAAACCATTCCCCGAGATTGCACCGGCTCAGAAAGAGGTTAAATCTGCAATTCAGGTAATGGGGGTGGGGGACCTGTTGACTCACATCGCGCCCTGCTGCAATCCCGTGCCCGGGGAAAAGATCATCGGCTACGTGACCCGCACCAAGGGGATAAGCGTGCATCGCAGTGACTGCACCAACATCGCTAACATAGATGAGAAGGAGCGCCTCATTGAAGTGGAATGGGGCCAGCAGGACCAATTCTATTCCGTACCCGTTCATATAGAGGCCTTTGATCATGTCGGCCTGCTTCGGGATATTTCCGCCATAGTCGCAGAGGAGGGGGTGAACATAGCTACCGCAAATATCGACAACCACGAGGACCATGTAACCGCGATATTACTTACCCTTCAGACAAGAAGTATCAGCCAGTTAAGCCGGCTATTCTCCAAGCTGGAGGGGGTACGCGGAGTGATAAGCGTGACACGACAAACATAGGAGGTGTGAAGCTTGACCAGTAAAAGTTCAGCCGTGAAAGCACATCGCGTAGCGCAAAAAAAAGCGCAGCGAAATAAACCCATAAACAGCTCGGTGAAGACTGCCATCACCAAGGCGAGAAAGCTTATACTGCAAAAGGACTTCGATGCCGCTCAGGAGGCAGTAAAGGAGGCATCGGTGGCTCTGGATAGGGCAGCCCAAAAGGGCGTGATCCATCGCAATAATGCCGCCCGCCGAAAGTCCCGCCTGGTGAAGCAGCTTAACGATGCGCTCGCCGCCAGCACCCAGCAGAAAAATTAAGAGACTGCTGAAATGCTCTCAATCAACCCCCTATATCCCCCAATCTTGGGGGAGTTTTGAAGCTGGGGGACACCCCCAGATCCCCGACAGGAAGTATCCTGCACCTCTTTTCAGCAATCTTATACTGACAAACATCCGCGTATTTTCCCATTAATTATTAGGCTACATCAGCTCTATCTCATGGCAATCGGGGTCGACGATGAGAGTGGGCTCGGTGAGTTGTTGCACCTCCTCAGGGGTCCACCCCGGCGCAACTTCCTTGAGAACCATCCCTTTATCGGTCACCTCGATTACCGCAATGTCAGAAACGATCAAATTGACACATTCCATTGCCGTTATGGGATAGGTGCATTTCTTTAATATCCGTGGCTCACCTGTTTTGGTGACGTGGTTCATCAAAATTATTTTTCTTTTAGCCCCATAGGCCAGGTCCATAGCGCCACCGATTACTCCGATTTTCCTCTCCGGAACCATATAATTGGCCAGATCGCCCTTCTCTGAAACCTGGAATCCTCCCATGACACTGATGTCCAAATGCCCCCCCCGGATCATGGTAAAGGACTCGGCGTGGCCAAAGCAGCTCATGCCCGGTCTGGGGTGCACTGTCTGCCCGCTGGCATTGAGCAGGTCGGGATCTCCTTCTCCAGGGGCAGTTACCTCACCGAAGCCCAGTATGCCATTCTCGGATTGGAACAGCACCTCCCTGCCGGCAGGGAGGCAGTTTGCACATAATACAGGTATCCCGATACCCAGGTTTACGCTGTTGCCATCCTGGAACTCCTTCGCTGCTCGAAGGGCTATAGTCTGTCGGTCTAATTTGAATTTCTCTTCCATGGTTGTTCCTTATGCGCCCCCCCGCTTTATAAACTTATCATGTGATGCTTGAGCCTGCTCATCGATATCATCCTCTTCACCGCCGTAGTCCTCGGGGCGAGCTACTACCCTGTCAACATATACGCATGGGGTGACGATTTCTTCCGGGTCAAGGTCGCCTAACTCGATAATCTCATCAACCTCGGCTATGGTTACCTTGGCGGCGCCGGCCATGGTTTCATTGAATGTCCTCGAGCTTCCGCGGTACACCAGATTACCCCAGCGGTCGGCCTTGTGCGCCTTTATCAGGGCGAAATCGGCCTTGATGGGGAGCTCCAGCATGTACTTCTTACCATCGATAATCTTGGTCTCCTTCCCCTCCTCCACCACCGTGCCCACGCCCACCGGGGTATACACGCCGCCCAACCCGGCCTTGGCTGCCCTGATCCGTTCCGCCAGTGTCCCCTGGGGGACCATCTCCAGATCTACCTTTCCCGCACGCAGCAGCTTCTCGAAGTTGTTTTCAAATATGGCGCTCACCGGAGCCGAGGCGATAGCTTTCTTTATCCGACCGTTCCTCACCAGTATATCCATATCCTCGGCAAATTTATAACCCATAAGCTTCCACACACCAGAGCCGAAGCCGGTAGTGTTGGACACTGTCGTAAGGTTTTTCACACCCTTTCGGTCCAGTGCTTCCATGAGCATAGTAGGACAGCTGGCTACGGTTCCAAAGCCGCCGACCATTATCGTAGCTCCGTCTTGTATATCGGCTACCACTTCATCGAAGCTGCTAAATATCTTGTTTATCGGCATAGACTACCTCCAAGTTTCTAAGTGGCTGCTTGCCGCATGGTATGATAACGATGCACCAGGCGGGCTCCCTTCATGCCCGATTCCCCTGATTGGTGTGTGCCCATTCCTCTGCCGCCGGCATCCGCACCAACGATGAAAAGCCCGGCGATGGGTGTCTTCTGGGAGGGCTTGTGCTTGCCGCACTGACCGACTATCTGTGCCAGGCCCACACACTCACCGCCCTGCCCGGGAAGCACGCTATCCCGTGTTGCGGCTGATACCTCGGCTGGCCCTGTAGCCTGCCTTTCGAAACAGGCGTCCATGAACCCAGGGAAAATTTTATCCAGTATACCGTCTAATTTCTCATTCTGCATCTTTATCTCGGGGGCCTTGGGATCGGGGGAGCAGATGGTGCCCGCAATAACGCACTGCTTATCTGCAGGGGCCATGCTGGGGTCGTAGTTGGATGGGACGGTGAAGAACGCCAGCACCTCATCGGGTACATGGCCGGCCTTGATCTGGAGGAAGCGCTCCATGTTTAACCAGGTGTCATCGGCATAGATCATGGCCATCTGCTCTTTTACCACCTTCTTATTGAGGAAGTATCTGACTGCAGTGAAGGCCCAGCCGGGCACCAGATCCCTGATATAGTTAACATAACTCTTGTCGAACTCTTTCTCGCCCACGAGCTTTAGCACGGTGGGCTGAATACCGACGTCGCTCACAACTATAGATGCGTCGAAGTCTCCCTTGGTTGTGGCTATTCCAGTGACGCGGCCGTTGGATACGTTTATTTTCTCCACGCGTATGCCCATTTTTATCTCACCGCCGTTGGCCTTGATATAATCGGCAATGACCCCGAGCATACGCCCGAAGCCGCCTTTATAGTAGCCACCGCCCCCTACCGTGGCTATGTGCTGCATGATCGCTCCCTGCTCGGAGGCGGCTACCAGGTCGATAGGTTCGGCCAGGGAACCGTTAGCGTGCATACAGAAGAAGCTGTACATGCCCCATGGCACCTTCCGCTGGGCCAGCCATTCGTCGAACGTTAGATCATCCATGGCATCGAGCTGCTCGGGGGTGAGGAAGGCAAGCTCGGCTAGTGTTGGGATGGCTTCCTCTCCCTCCTTATCGTCCAGCCCCCACAGGTCAAATAGGGGTTTGGGGTCCTGCGAGGTCTGCGACATCACCACGGTCTTATACTTGTCTGCTGACTTGTGCCGGTATGACATAGAGACTCGTTCACAGGGGACAGCGCCCAACTGATCCTCGATACCCAACTCAGCGTACAGCTGCGGGAAAGCCGATCCCGTCATCGGAACCTGGAGCTTGGGTTCCAGGTCGTACTGGAAACCATTATGCCCCATGGTTATCGCCTTGCCGCCGGGTATCGTGTTCTTATCTACCAGCAGTGTTTTCAGCCCCCACTTGCACAGGAGGGCAGTGCAAGCCAGGCCTCCCGGCCCCGCACCGACTACAATGACGTCGTATTTAGGATTCGCCATATCGCTTATACCGTTGAACAGTTGGGATCCGCGCTACTTGGGATTCGCCTTGCCTTCATCCTCCCACTTTTTCATTAGCCAGTTGAACTGCTGGAACAGGGATTCCGGCTCCTCTTTACCGGGCTCCTGCCACGGGCCCGGCAGGTTCATGTCCTTGGCGATAATCTTATAACAGTTGTATGACTCCGTAGCCCCCGAATTGGATCCCAGGTGCCAAGCAGCACCGGTGGCGTACAGGTTCTTTATCGGGGTGCGGTGGTTTGCCAGCTCGGGGGTCGGCCGCTTTTCCTCACACTGATGCGGTACCCGGTCGAGGACACCGATACTCGAGTTGGGTGCCAGGTTCTTCATCCGCAGGCAGTCGTACGGGCTATTTGAATCGACGCCGATTATATTGTCCCAGTTCATATTGGGCGCGTGCCGCTGCCACACAGTTATGAGGTCCTCAGCATACTTTTTCTTTATCTCCAGCCACTCCCTCTCGGTGTGAGCACTGGCCGGTGGTCCCAGCTGCTCGTTGTTTGCTGTGTGGAATCCGGGCGGTGCGTACGATGGATCGGGAATACTGTGGCACCACACCGTGGGGCAGAAGTCCTCCATCGGGGGGAACTTCCCCAGCCTGGACCAGTAGCATTCACGTGCAACGTGCATGGGATCGTTATCCTCTGCGATCCCCATCCAGAATGCATCATGTATATCGGGATTGAATGCTTCAGCATCATACTTTGGAGCATCGTGCAGGGCGAAGGTATACCACATCAGGCAGCCGAAGTCGGTCTCCAGGAGCTCGATGCGCCGTGTCAGCACGTCGTCGAGATACTCTCTGCCGATAAGGTCGAAGCAGAGCTGCTCCGGGTTCAATGTGCTTATCACCATCTTGTTGGCCTTGATCTCGCTGCCATCGGTGAGGCGTATACCTTTGGCTTCGCCATTCTCGATGATTGCTTTTTCAACTTCCGCTCCGAGGAAGAACTTTGCCCCGTCGCGCACCAGTATCTTGTGGGCGGCATGGGCTACCTGGTGTGTTCCTCCTCTAACGAATGCCATGGATGGCATCATGGAGGCGTAACCGAATGTCCAGGCACCGGCCCCGGTTTGGTTGACATCCATTGTTGATGAGAGGACAAATCGCAGGTTAATATACTGCAACTCCTTGCTTTCCCAGCATTCCTGAGCGTTGTGAACGTGGGTGGCTGACATCAGGAGGGAATCCGGGTTTATACCGGGCCCGCATTCCACCAGCCCCGGATACACCGCCAGCTGTCGCCCCCCGATATCGGGGTCGGTAGCGCGGATCTCAGCCGGGTTGTACATCATGTCCATCTGCACGTGCTGCATCTCACGG
>JAIWEW010000059.1:0-7201 GCA_048632005.1 bacterium | reverse complement strand
ATCTCAGGAGCAGGGGCGCTGGCAGTTGCGGAGAAGGACTATGGCATCACCGTGGAGGAGGTTGAAGAGATAGCCGCTGGGATACCCAGGGACAGCGCTGCTCTGATAATGCTATTTGAGCATACGTGGGCGATCAAGCTCAAGGAAGCGATCCTGAATGTGGGCGGTATAGCTCTGGTACAGGGGATGCCGTCCCCGCTTGCCCTCGTGGAGATGGGCGCTGAAATCGCTGCGGTAGTGGAAGCCGTGGAGCGGCTCGAGCCGGCCTAGCCATTTGTATCTTTTAAAGGGCCAAGAGCCGTTAATCTTAAGTCCGCCTTCCGGTTGGGGTAAGATGGTTGGTATTGCTGTGGGCTTCTTCACATATGAGCCCCTCGTCCGTATCCATGCTTGTCCGGGACGCCATGCCCGCTGCTCCAGGGCGATGGCCCTTGACATATTGATAAGGATTAAGTATATTTAGCGTACTTATGGCAAATTATTGAGACTATCACATAGATACAGGTAGCCACCGGTGAAAGCACCTAGATCGCGAGAATGGATATTGTAACCCGTAGGGACCTTAGAGGTCCGGTTCGTTAATAACATAACCAGGCAGAGATCATACTGCTCGCCTGTAAATATAAAATGGAAGACCCGATAAATAATCGAGTGAAAGGAGATCAATGATGAAAATGGCAAAGAGTAGCAAAGTCCTTGGCATCGCTCTCGTATTCGTGATGATTGCCATGCTCTCCATGGCAATCCCATTAAGCACTGCCCCTGTCTCCGCCCAAGGCGTTCAGGTAAGTTTTCCGGACCCCAACCTTGACAGGGCTATCAGGGAGGCTATAGATAAGCCCTCAGGCCCAATCTACGTTTCAGAGCTACAAGAGTTAACTTCCTTTAATGCGTCAGATATGGGTATTAGCGATTTGTCCGGAATGGAGTATTGCACCAATCTGTCAGAACTGGATTTTTATAACAACAAGATAAGCAATCTCTCCCCGCTTTCGGATCTCTCCAATCTGACCACCCTGCGGCTCGGCGATAACCAGATAAGCGACATCACCCCATTATCATTCCTTACCAATTTGAATACACTGGGCCTTACACAAAACAGGATAAGCGTCGTCTCCCCGCTTTCAAGCCTTTCCAACCTGAAAGAACTGTATCTCACAGACAACAAGATAAGTGATATCTTCCCGCTTTCAGGCCTCTCCAACCTGACAACGTTGTGGATCGGTTATAACCAGATTAACGACATCACCCCGCTGCTACACCTCAGCAATTTGACACAACTGGGCCTGAACGCTAATAAGCTAAGCGATATTACCACGCTTTCAGGCCTCTCCAACCTGACAGAACTATCTCTCTTTGACAACGATATAAGCGATATCTCCCCGCTTTCAGGCCTTTCCAACCTGACCAGCCTGCTGCTTGGTGATAACAAGATTATAGACATCTCCACTTTGAGACACCTAACTAATTTAGAGGTGCTCGGTCTGAGCGGTAATAAAATAAGTAACTTGTCTACGTTGTCAGACCTCTCCAACCTGACAGAGCTATACCTCATTAACACCAGGATGAGCGATCTCTCCCCGTTATCAGGCCTTTCCAACTTGACAGTGCTGCGTCTCTATGGCAACCAGATAAGCGATATCTCGCCGCTATCGGGTCTCTCCAACCTAAAAGTGCTGGATCTTGGTTACAATAAGATCGACGACATCTCCCTTCTATCAGGTTTTACGGACCTTATATGGCTTGATCTCAGTTCTAACTACATAAAGGACATCTCCCCACTTTCTGGGCTCTCTGACCTGGAACTGCTTTCCCTCGGTTACAACTACAAGCTGGGCAACATCTCTGCGCTTTCAGATCTCACCAACCTGAATGAGATTTACCTTTACTGGACCAATGTAAAGGATATACAGCCCCTGGTCGACAACAGGGGATTATCGTCAGATGATTACGTTAATCTCGTGTATGCCCCATTAAGCTCGACCTCACGCAATACATATATCCCTGAACTTCAATCAAGAGGTGTGAGGGTTGTGTATTCCGCTCCGCTTTTCTGGAGCTGGGCAGTCATGACTACTATAGCTCTAGGGGTAATCCTGGTTATATTTGTTGGCGCCCTGCTTGTATCGCGGTTAAGAAAAAAACCAGGCGGTTCTTAATTCGCAATCAGTGGATGAATTAACGATGAAAGGAGGTGATGACTATGTCTGATGCACTGGCGAAACGCATAGGGGAACTGACAGAAATGGGATGGACCTTAAAATCCCACACGGATACTTCGGCAGCACTCGATATGCGCAGGCCCTTTAACTGGTGGTTGTTCCTCCTGTTTGTCATTCTGCTGTTCGGCTTCGGCGCGTTGCTCTATCTCATGTTCTATCTGCTAATGCCCAAATCGCAAGTCTTCCTGGTAGATAAGAACGGAACAGTCTCGGCAACCGGGGACCTGTGGTACATAGAGAAGCAGGAACAGCAGCGGGAGATGTGGGTTAAAAAGCAGAAAGATATCCAGGAGAAGGGCTTCCTGAAAGTAATGTGGCCATCCATTATTGCTGTGATACTTATGATAGCCATGTGGTTCTTCTGGATCTGGCTGTTCACCAGTATCGCCTACGACTAAGCGGGGGAATCGATCGATTTGAGTCTGTAGTACACAGGGAGGAGACCTCGTCATGAAGCGGCCTCCTCCCTCTATGGGTAATGTGCCTGCCCTATACAAGAGGCAAAGAATAATGAGAATGCTGAAAAAGAGGCGCAGGATTCTTCCTGCCGGGGGTCTGGGGGTGTCCCCCAGCTTTAAAAAATCCCCCAATCTTGGGGGATTAGGGGGTTGATTGAGGCTATTTCAGCAATCTCATATAAAGCATGATTGTCACGTTAAGAAAAAGGCCTTTAGCCATCGCACCGAGGCCTTTTTTATAGTATAGGGATGGTTGGGTTACTCCTTGGGCTGCTCATCCTGTGGCGTTTCCTTCCCCGGTACCTCCTCATGCTGAGGCTGCTCTGTATTAACTCTCTCACTTACAGGCAAATCACCCTCGATCGCTCCTGCCACCAACTCGGCGATGTCCATCGCCTTTAATGAGTCAGATGCTTCTTTCGCTTTAATGGCATCCTCAAACATCTGGAGGTGAGGTGCTCCACAAATAACCTGAGATAGGGTAATGTACCGCAAACCGCTTGCCACGGCAAAGGTGCAAATGAATGCGGGAAGCTAGGGATTAGATGAGACGGAGGTCGAAAAGTGCCGTACAATGAGGCGTCATGGGCTTTATGAAAAAAGGTTAAACTGGTTGTAGAGAAATAAAAAGGGCAATAAGGCTATTCGAGGACGATAGTTCCACTCTTGCCGCCACTCTTTTTAATTAAGCGGATGTTTTCGATGGTTATCCCGCGCTCAACCATCTTGCACATATCATAGATAGTTAAAGCGCTCGCTGTTACGGCGGTGAGTGCTTCCATTTCCACCCCCGTCTTCCCGGTACATTTAACTGTCGCGGTGATCTCCACACTTTGTTGGGAAAGGGAAAATTCCACCCTGACTTCATCCAGCATTAAGGGGTGGCACATGGGGATAATCAGGGAGGTCTGCTTAGCCGCCATAATTCCGGCTATCTGAGCAGTGGCCAGAACGTCCCCCTTGGGCATCTTCCCATCTTTTATCATAGAGAGGGTTTCGGTCTTCATCACCACTAATCCCTTGGCAACCGCCTCCCGCTCAGTAAGAGACTTTTGGCTCACATCCACCATCCTTATTGGTTCCATCTAACCACCCACCTGGCACATCGAGCGAACTGTCGGAAGCACACCCTCCAGTAAATAGTGTCGCTCCGGTTTAGCTGCTACCGCTTGCTGAATCAACACCTTGAGTTCCTCTAATGATGCACCACGTCGAAGGGGAGTTTTCAGGTCCACTTCCTTATCACTCAGGAGGCAGGGGCGAAGCTTTCCGTCCACAGTGAGTCGCAAGCGATTGCAGTTGAAGCAGAAGTGCTCACTGAGCGGACTGATGAATCCCACCGTACCTTGAGCTCCAGGAAATCGGTAATATTTGGCTGGTCCATCGCCCTGGCTGGATGGGATAGGCTCCAGTATCCCCAGGGAACTTAGACGCTCCTCGACCTCTTTCGTAGGGACAAATTGTAGGCTTACTCCGCTGTTAAAAGGCATCAGCTCTATAAAGCGGACATGCCATCCCTCCTCAATAGTACGTCGGGCGAAATCCAGTACTTCGTCGTCGTTAATACCCCGTATAACTACCATATTTACCTTGACCGGCTTAAGCCCTGCTTCTTCTGCCGCTGCTATGCCATCGATGACGTCACCTAGCCTATCGCGACGGGCGCTCCGTTTGAACCGCTCCCGCTTAAGCGTATCAAGGCTAACATTGACCCGCTTCAGCCCAGCCTCCATGAGGGGGAGGGCATACTCTCTGAGAAGCACGCCATTAGTGGTTAGAGCGATATCATCGATACCTTCTATACGGGAGAGCATCTGCACTAGGCGGATCAATTCCGCCCTTGCCAGTGGCTCACCACCTGTAAGCCGCAATTTGTTTATCCCCAATGAGGCGGCTGCCTGTGCCACCGCTAGTATCTCCTCGTAGTGCAGGACCTCATTGTGTGGCAGGTGGCTAATGCCCTCAGCGGGCATACAATAGATACAGCGTAAATTGCAACGGTCGGTGACAGATATTCTAAGGTAGTTTATAGGTCGCTGGAAGGAGTCAGAAAGTCCGGTCATTTTTTCAACTCTTTATAGCGTTGTTTTCTCTTGTTCCGCTTTTTATGCTCTTAAAAGTTTCCTCATCATTTGATGTGGCCGATCAAGTAATCACGACTTAAACTCAGCGACTCGCTGTTCAAGAATACGGCGAGCTTTAATGACCGCCTGGCCACGATGGCTTATCTCATTCTTCTCATCCATGGATAGCTCAGCCATGGTCTTGCCTAGCTGGGGAAGGTAGAAGATGGGATCATATCCGAAGCCTTTTTCGCCAGTGGGTTTAAAAGCGATGATCCCTTGGCACTCGCCTGTGAAGAGCTCTACCTCTTCCTCTGATGAGGCGATGGCTATTATGCATCTGAAGCGAGCGGTTCTTTTCTCCCAGGGTGTGTCCCTAAGTTTTACCAGCAGAAAATCGATACGCTCCTTGTCCGTGGCCTCTTCACCGGCATAACGGGCGGAGAGAACACCAGGCTGCCCGCCCAGTGCATCTACCTCCAGCCCTGAGTCATCAGCCATAGTGAGCAGCTTACTCAGGGTTGCATAGGTCTTAGCCTTAAGGGCTGCATTCTCCTCAAGCGTAGCTCCGGTCTCATCAACTATCATTTTAATACCAACATCCGCGAGGTTAACGATTGCGTACGGTATACCCAGAAGGAGCCGCCTGTATTCCTCCACTTTAGCACGGTTGTTGGTCGCCAGGAGAAGCTTTGGCATGCTCAAAGATCAACGAATCTCCCCTCCAGCTTACGCATCACCTGAGGCATAGTAGTATATTCCATCTCCTCCAGGGGCAGCCGGTGGGGCTCGAAAGGTCCGTGGCTACGCATGTAATCCGCGACATCGTTTGCCATCCGCCTTGCTTTATCGAAGCTGGGGTCGTCGAACATATCACGCGGTCCCACGAGATTGCCACCGGAGAGCTGGAAGCCGGCAGCGATTACCCTGGGTGGACCGTCGAAGCGGGATGGGTTGGATTGCTCAATGGACGTCGGCATCAGGGGGCCGTGATGGGAGCCTCGCATCCATCCCTCCACCAGTATAGGGTTGGTGAAGGGCTCCAGAACCTCACCAACGGCGGGGAAATTCCCCTGAGAGCGAACAATACATACCGGGTCATCCTTGCCCACATACCTTCCTGCCATCAAGCTTAAACGCTGCGTAGAGGATACGGAGGCGATCTCGTTAGAGCCCCGGTGATAAACTGCCTTCACAGCATAGCGGGATGGTGCTCCCATAAAGAGGAGCATGTCGTAGATCTCCTCAGGGGCATCAAGGTTGATCTTCTTATGCTCTTTAACATCGTGAATCTCGAAACGAAAGCCGCTGTGCAGGTTCTCGGCAATGACCAGACCAATAGTGTTGAAGGGGTCAGCGAATATCTTGTAAAGAGGTAGATTCCATGCACCGGCAGATGTCTTATCTGCCATAAAGATGACAATCGGCTCCGACCCCCTTTCCTCAAACTCCATTTCAGCAACCCCTGGACCCATCCCTTTAACATTACCTGAGAAGGCCTCGGATAATAGGTCCTGCCCCGCCCCATGAAGCTTCAACTCCTTGGCTACATTGGTACAATCCAGGAAGGTATCCCACGCGAACTTATGGATCGTCTCGTCCTCCTCACCACGCTCATGTGTCATTATCAATTGCAGGTCATCGCCGCACCTGGTGACATGAAAATCCACCAGTAGTTTATCGCACTTTGCTTTATCCAGGCGTTCATTTGCCTTCTCTATAACAAGCGGATGCGAGCTAGAATGCCCTACGTAACCACCAATATCAGCCTTAATTACGCTAAGTGTGATCATCTGGTAATACTCCTTTCACTACCGGTTTCAATACTCGATACCTTTTCTTGCCATTATCCCCTTCTGATAGGGGTGTTTGACCTCTACCATTTCTGTAACCAGATCCGCTATTTCTATAAGCCTCTGGTCCGCATAGCGACCGGTGAGTATAATCTCCACATTTGGCGGCTTTTCCTCGATCAGCTTCAGTACTTCTTCAATCTCGATGAGCTTCCAGGCTACGGCAACGTTTACCTCATCGAGCACCACGATGTCGAATTTACCACTGGTGATCGCCTCTCTCGCAGCATGGAGTGCCTCGCTTGCCTGTTCCCTTTCCTCCGGCTTAACATTCTGAGGATCGACGAAGTCCTCGTGCCCAAAACTCCGGAAGCTGACATTGGATAATTGAGATATTGTATTTCGTTCTCCATAGAGATAATTGCCCTTCATAAAGAAAATGATATGGACTGTAAGTCCATGCCCCAGCGCGCGCATAACCAGCCCCAATGCGGCCGAGGTCTTGCCTTTACCGCTACCGGTGAAGATTTCTACCAGCCCCTTGGTGAGTGATTTATCAGTCATTGGAGCATTGAGAGCCAGGTTACATTATCCATGAAATTGGCGGCCTTTTCCAAACTAACCGGGTAATCCCATTATTCACTTTAATCACACAAACAACAAGA
>JAIWEW010000058.1:0-7336 GCA_048632005.1 bacterium | reverse complement strand
TGAGGAACTACCAGTTGCGGAACCCTATGAGTCTGCTGATTCGCTGGCGGATGCCAGGGCTGCAGTGAGAGATATCATAGAGGAGATTACAAATTTTATCGGCATCAGCGGCATTTTCGACATGTCGGCCGATGATCACCTTGGAATGCGGCCCGGCTCTCTGGCCATGATCGAGGTCTACGATGGGGAGTGGACTTGGATTCAGTAGATATCATCTGTCTGATAGGCTCTGGACCCGAACAAGCGGAACGTATAGCTACGCTCAAGCAAGCGGAAATAAGGCTTGCTGCCTACTGTGAGCAACTAAAGAGCGACCTGGACGCGGCATCCTTTGAGGACAAGAGGGGTATCCTGGACATGCTAGCAATAAAAGTGTCCGCAACACCCGAAAGCGTGGATATTCAGGGGCTTATCCCTCTTGACCTTGCCAATAAGCAATCATTAGCCGAGCCACCGTATTTACTCACCACTGGACGAACATCGGCATGACTACATGGATGTAGTTATCCACGCCTATCGGTCGGATCACACCCGGGCTTGAGGGACTGGTAATCTCCACGGTAACCCGCTCCTCATGAATCACACCCAGCACATCAGAGAGGAACTTGCTATTGAACGCTATCTTTGCCTCCTCCCCCTCCACGGTGGCATCGACCTCGCCCATATTGTCCCCCACCTCCTCAGTGCGCGCAGAGAGCACCAGCTTGCCTGGCGTTAGCTCCTCGCCGGGGGTTATCTGCAGGCGAACAATAGCACTCCCCTCGCGAGCGAAGATGGCGGCGGTTTTCGTTGCCTTGGCGAATTCGGCGAGGCTCACTTCAGCACGGGTAGTATATCCCTCTGGGATAAGCTGATTGTAATTGGGAAAGGTCCCCTGAATAAGTTGCGACACCATCTCTATATCCTTTAGGCGAAATAGTGCCTGGCTCTTATTCGGGTTGATGGTCAGCTCGACAGGCTCCTCCTGATCTATGATAAGGCGGTGAAGCTCGGCAAGGGCCCGCGCAGGGATGATAACCTCAGTCCGCTCCGCTACAGGCTCAGCTAAGGGTGCCTTATGCACGGCAAGCCTGAAGCCATCGGCAGCGGCCAGGGTAAGGGTGTTGCCATCAAACTCGCAGTGAATGCCGGTGAGTACCGGCCGTGTCTCCTCGGTAGCGGCAGCAAAAACCACCTGGGAGATTGCTAACCGAAGGGCCTCGGGATCGATCCTTGTCATTACCCCCTCCCCTATAGATGGGATCGGGGGGAACTCATTAGCATCCACTCCGTTGATGCGTCCCTCAAAGCGCGCGCACTTGAGCTCCAGGACCTTGTTCTTTGGGGAAAGAGTTATCCCGATCTTGTCATTGGGCAGTGAGTTGACAAAATCGGTGAGGAGTCGTGCCGGGATAGTGATCGCACCTTCTTCTTCCACCTTAGCACCCAGCCAGTAACTAATGGCGATCTCCAGATTTGTAGCCGCTAGCTTGAGACGTGACTTTTCCGTTACTAAAAGAATGTTACTTGTGATTGGCAGCGTGGTCTTAGTGGCTACCGCTCTCCCCACAATACTCAAGCCCCTATTCAGATTCTCTTGAAGACATGATAGCTTCATAATATTTACCCCCCCAAGGAAATTAGCAGAAGTATACACTAATTTAAGCATATACTCAAGTTATTATAATATTCACCAGCCTACGTGGTACGTATATTATCCTGGAGCCCTCTCCATTCTTAAGGTATGTTTTTATTCGCTCCCGGCTAAGTGCCAGTTCACGAGCCTCCTCCTCAGTGATGGTAACGGGGACCGTAACCCGATCGCGGAGCTTGCCATTTACCTGAATTACCAGCGTGAACTCCTCCTCGGCAACAAGTCCCTCGTCCCATTCAGGGAAGGGCTGATTGTGGATGCTATACGGGTGACCGCTCCTTGTCCAAAGCTCCTCTGTAAAATGGGGAGCGGTGGGCGCAAAGAGCAACAAAAGGGTATCTATCGCCTCTCCGAAAGCGGATGAAGTGACGGATCTCTCCTCATACACCTTACCCAGATAGTTGGTGAACTCCATCAGGGCAGCGATCATAGTATTGAACTTGAACTTCTCCAGGTCCTCACTCACCCGCTTGATGGTCTTATGGGTGGTATGCCTTAAATTTTTTGTTTCAGTTTCCTTCGGCTCGTCTTCAGTATACGCTCGCAGGACAAGAAACCAGATGCGATTCAGCCAGCGGGAGATCCCATTTAATCCACGGTCGTCCCATTCCCCTCCCTGATCCCAGGGACCAACGAACATGAGATAGGCACGCACAGCATCGGCGCCCAGCTCGGCTACATATTCGTCCGGGTTGATAACCCTGCCCCGCGACTTGCTCATCTTCTTTCCCTCAGTGACAATGATCCCCTGGTTAAAGAGCCTGGTAAAGGGCTCATCGAAATCCACAATTCCCAGGTCGCGAAGCGCCTTAATAAAGAAGCGGGCGTAAAGGAGATGCATGGTGGCATGCTCCGCCCCGCCGGTATATTGATCCACAGGAAGCCAGTACTTCAACTTAGTGCCATCGAAAGGGGCATCCTTGTAATCCGCGCTTGAGTAGCGTAAGAAGTACCACGAGGAGCACAAGAATGTATCCATGGTATCTGTCTCCCGCCGCGCAGCGTTTTTACAGTTGGGGCAGGTGGTGTTTACAAAGGCCTCGCAGTGCTTGAGGGGTGACTCTCCCGTAGGCCTGAATTCAGCGTCCTCTGGCAGGAGCACCGGTAGCTCCTCAGCAGGAACCGTGACGAGCCCGCACCTATCGCAATAGACTACAGGGATAGGGGTTCCCCAGTAGCGTTGCCGCGATATAAGCCAATCGCGAAGGCGGTATGTTGTCTGCCGCCCTCCATAGCCTTTCTCTGTGATGAAATCGGCGATGGCTTCCATCCCCCGTTCGCTCGGCAGGTTATCGAACTGGTCTGAATTAACCATAATGCCCGGCTCGATGTAAGCCTCCGTTAGCTCATTGTCTGACCAATCTGGCGGGGCTATGACCACTTTTATGGGGATATTAAAGCGTTTGGCGAACTCGAAGTCGCGTTCATCATGGGCGGGGACAGCCATCACTGCCCCGGTGCCGTAGCTCATCAGCACGTAGTCGGCGATCCAGATAGGAACCCTCTCCCCATTCAGCTTGTTTATGGCATAAGATCCGGTGAAAACGCCGCTCTTATCCCTCTCCGTGACGGTTCGCTCGATCTCTGATTTGCGCTGTGTACTCTCGATGTAACGCGCTACATCGTCTTTATACTCCGCTGTGGTGAGCTGCTCAACCAGCGGGTGCTCCGGGGCGAAGACGACAAAGGTCACGCCGTAGATAGTGTCGGGGCGGGTGGTAAAAACACGAAATTCCTGCTGCGAACTCCCTACCGCCCCCGCTAAGCCATCCTCCAGCCCGAAGGCGATCTCCACCCCCTGGCTCTTTCCGATCCAGTTTTTCTGCATCGTCTTTATTCGCTCCGGCCACTGGATATGGCTAAAGTCGAGAAGCTCCTCAGCATATGCGGTAATGCGGAAGAACCACTGCTCCAGATCCTTTCTTATGACCGCTGAATCACAGCGCTCACACAACCCCTCATCCATTACCTGCTCATTAGCAAGCACCGTCTGGCACTTGGGGCACCAGTTTACCGGGGCCTTTCCCCGATAAGCGAGTCCTGCTTCATAGAGCTTCAGGAAGAACCATTGCGTCCATTTGTAGTAATCCGGGAGGCAGGTGATCACCTCGCGCCGCCAGTCGTAAATAGCGCCTATGCTCTTGAGTTGAGACCTCATCCGCTCGACGTTGTCCATCGTCCATGTAAAGGGATGTATACCACGGCTGATTGCAGCGTTCTCTGCAGGAAGGCCGAATGCATCGAAGCCCATGGGGTGAAGCACATTGTAGCCCTTCATCCGCTTGAAGCGGGCATGAACATCGGAGGGGGCCATGGCGTACCAATGCCCGATGTGGAGGTCTCCCGACGTATAGGGGAACATGGTGAGCTCATACCACTTAGGGCGGGTATCATTCTCGTTAACCTCGTAGAGGCGGTCCTGGGCCCACCGCTGCTGCCATTTTGACTCTACTTCCTGAGGAATGTACTTTAACGTCTGTTCGCTTTTTCTGACCATTAAAACTATCAATCCCAATGAATCACAGGCCAACATATTATAAGGTAACGTAGCATAAAAGCAAAGCCTTTTTCTTGACTTTCGCCCTGCGATTTTATAGACTACTGATGCCCCACGGGCCCGTAGCTCAGCGGCAGAGCACTCGGCTCATAACCGATTGATCGTAGGTTCGAATCCTACCGGGCCCACCAAGAGAAAGTGACTGCTGAAATATTCTCAATCAACCCCCTATATCCCCCAATCTTGGGGGACTTCTAACGCTGGGGGACACCCCCAGACCCCCGGTTGGGGGGTTTTTTGTTGTTGTTGACAGCCTCCTTCCTGTAACCTAGAATTGCACTGGAGAAAGGCCTGAATTGAGCAAGGGAAAGCAGCTATATGAACTCCAGGAAGTTGACCTGGAGATCGATGCTAAGCGGGAGACGCTCTCTGAAGTGATGAGCCGATTGGGCGAGAGCGAGGTTTTAGATGAGGTACGTCTATCTCTTGCCAGGGATGAGGAGAAGCTAGTAGAGCTACAGCGAACTCAGAAGGAGGTGGAGAGAGAGGTGGAAGACCTGCAGGCTAAGGCCGCTATGGCGACGGATAAGCTATACGGAGGCACTGTGAAAAACCCAAAGGAGCTAACAAGCCTCCAGGAGCAGCTGTCAAACTTTAAGCGGAAAATTGGGGAGGGGGATGACAAGACACTAGATATAATGTCTGAAGTGGAGGCAGCGCAAAAAGAGGTATCTCTGAAACGCAGTGAAGTAACAAAGATCGAAGAGGAATGGCAGGCAGAGCAGGCCTCGCTATCGCAGGAGCAAACGGAGCTGAGCGTTGCCCTAGCTACTCTGGAACCGAGGAGAAAAGAGCTCGCTTCCAGGCTTGATACCTTGAGTCTGGAGCTATATGAAGCTTTAAGACAAAAACGGCAGGGGAGGGCGGTGGCCAAATTGGAGCGGGGCATGTGCCAGGGATGCCGGATTGCCCTTCCCATGAGTGAATTACAGCGCGCGAGAATGGGCCAGGAATTAGTGCAATGCGGTAGCTGCGAGAGGATTCTATACGTGAGTTAGATGATGAAAGCGATCGGATATTTTCGGGTCCTGTCAGATATTTCGGATACTGAGCCGGATATTCTATCTCCCCAGGTGGAGCAGGAGAAGGGTTTCTATAGTTTTTGCCAGGAGCAAGGTTATGATCCGGTAACGACTTTCATGGATGTGGACTCGGGAGGTAAGGTTAGCGAGACCCAGTATCAGCATATGATCCGCTACATTCGAAAACAGCAGGAGGATTTCCATATCGTGGTGAAAAACCTCCCTCATCTTCACCGCGACGCTCAGGAAGCGGTACGCTGTATCCTGGAGCTTGATGGTCTTGGGGTAAATGTCCTCTTTACCGATGAAGCGCTTGATGATCCCCTGGCAGCAGCACTCCAGGCGTGGTCCACCCGGCCCCAGAGTGCAGGAAGTGGGGAGCGGGTTAAGGAAGCGATGAGGGTTAGAGCAATGTATGGGAGGGCACTGGGAAAACCCCCCTTTGGCTATAGGATAGGTGACAACCAGAAACTTGAGGTCGTGCCTGAGGAAGCGGACGTAGTCAGCCTTATATATAAATTGTATCTCCAGGAAAATAGGGGCGTTCGCCTCATCGCTCGCTATCTTAATGAGCAGGGGATCACTACCAAGAAGGGTAATCGGTGGAGCATCGTTGGTATCCGCGATATACTGCGTAACCGGTCATACCTGGGGACATACTCCCGTTTTGGCGTTAAGATTCCGGGCAGCCATCCCTCTATTATCCCCCCCAGCGTATTTAACAGGGTGCAGGAGAGGCTTAGTGCTGAGCCCAGGAAAGGCGTTTATGCCACAAGGCTGCCTTTCCTACTCGCCGGCCTGGCGTATTGCGGCCATTGTGGCAATACAATGATCGGGGTGAACCGCAGACAGACCTGGACAAGGCGTAAGGATGGGGGAAAGACAAAAGGCGAGTATCGCTATTATCAGTGCCAGTCGAGAGCTAACCAAAGCTTCTGCCAATACCATACCAGAAGGGCTGGAGATTTGGAGAGCATGGTCCTCGCTAGACTACAGAGGTTTAGCAAACCAGAGGCTCGAGAACAATTGATTAAGCAACACGCTTCTACCATTGACAGTAAAACAACAGAGCAGGCTCAATTAATGAAAAAACTAAAAGCTCTCAATAAAAAATTCCGCGGTTATCTCGACAAGGCAGCACAGGGCGATATTTCCCTGGACGAACTACGCGCTACAGGAGGGGAGCTTGTGAAGGAGAGGCAGTTTTTAGAGCAAAGGCTCGCACTCCTGGAAGCTGAGGCGAGTGGTGAAATCACCGCGGAGCAACGCCGGCGACATACAATCGAGGCGCTGGATAATATTCAGGAGCGGTGGGAGTCCATGACATTCCCTGCGAGGAGAGCCCTGCTTCAATACGTAATCGATCGCATTATGGTCTACGATCATGATATAGATACTGTGCTGAGATTGTGATAAACATGAAACGCTTGATTATATATACCGATGGAGCCGCGACACCTAACCCCGGTCCTGCTGCCATTGGGGTGGTGGTGCTCGATGAAACCGGCAAGGTAGTTACCGAGATCTCAAGGGCCATCGGCAGAGCAACGAACAATCGTGCTGAATATCTAGCCCTCATCGCTGGCCTTACAGAGGCTCTAAGGCTGGGTGCGGACCACATAGATATCAATATGGATTCCGAACTTATCGTGAGGCAACTGGAGGGTAAATACCGGAGCAAGGAACTCAAAACGCTGTTCCAGCAGACCCTCCAGCTTCTTCGGGAATTCAAAAATTATAGCGTCAAGCATATCCCCCGGGAACGTAATAAAGCAGCAGACGCGTTAAGCCACCAGGCGCTCCACAGAGCGGGCAACTAAATCACACAAGAGGAGGGTAAGATGCCCACAGTGGGATGGAGCAAGTGTTACCCTCGCTCCCTTTAAAGAATACTAAGGACCAATAGATTTACCTCATCTCTTTCAGGTAGATGGGTACCGGCTCATCATCATTAAAAGACTGCTGGAATAATCTCAATCAACCCCCTAATCCCCCAATCTTGGGGGACTTTTTTAAACTGGGGGACACCCCCAGACCCCCGGCAGGAAGTATCCTGCACCTCCTTTTTAGAGGTCTCATTAAGAAGTGCTATTCCAATTGTCATCGCGAGCTATACTGAGCAAA
>JAIWEW010000057.1:0-7380 GCA_048632005.1 bacterium | reverse complement strand
CCGCCGGATATGTCACCGGCCTTGACCTGTCCTCAGAGCTTCTATCTCACGCAGTAGAAGAGATAGAAGGCTTACTCCATTCACCAGAGGCCTCGCACTATATAAAATAAATGCCCTAATGCCATGATTGACCCTGGGTGAAAAGGTGAAGGTGGGTAGAAAGCGAGATACATACATCTTGTACCAGATACATACATGGGGCGATATTGGACATACCATGGTAAGAAATGTAATAATTTTACTATATGGAGGGAGAAATAAATGAAAAGATTTGCGTCGGTTCTCATGGTAATGGTTCTACTGACCAGCGCAATATTTATGGCATGTTCTTCTTCGGAGGAAGGAACGGCAAAAGAGGGTGATACCGTTAAGGTTCTCTACACAGGCACATTGGATGATGGCTCGGTATTTGACTCCTCCGAATTGCATGGCGGCGACCCACTGGAATTCACAATAGGAGAGGGGCGGCTACTCCCCGCCTTTGAGCAGGCAGTAATCGGATTGAGCATTAACCAATCTACAACCATCCACATCCCCGCGGATGAAGCATACGGTCCATACGATGAAGAAATGGTAATAACGGTTGATTGGAGCCAGTTCGAGGAGGGCTTCGTGCCAGAAGTAGGTGAAAAATTATACATGCGAGATGCTTCCGGCCAAGTTGTTGAAGTAACCGTACTTAGCGTCACGGAAGCAGGCGTCGTGGTTGATGCCAACCATCCCCTGGCAGGTGAAGACCTGACTTTTGAAATCACGCTTGTAGAGATAGTACCACCGCCTACACCTACACCTTCTCCAACGCCTACAGTAAATGCAACACCAAATTCTCCATAAAGAATCCGCGTAACTGGTAATATTGATCTGGCCCTGGAAGCTTGGATTACCATCAAATGGTAAGCGATATCCTTGCTAGGCTGAAAACCCTTGCCGACCCCAAAGCGGTGGAGGGCATGGCACGCTATGGTATCAACCCGCAGAACACCTACGGCGTGTCTATCCCCAACCTGAGAAAGATAGCCAGGGAAACAGGAATAAACCATGCTCTTGCTCAGGAACTCTGGGCGTCAGGTATCCACGAAGCGCGTATACTGGCCAGCATGATAGATGACCCCAGCATGGCTACCGAAGAACAACTGGAAAGCTGGGTCAAAGACTTCGATTCGTGGGATGTTTGTGACCAATGCTGCATGAACTTTTTCGAGAAGACCGGGTTTGCCTACCGTAAAGCGGTCGAGTGGAGCGAAAGCGATAAAGAGTTCGTTAAAAGAGCAGGATTTGTACTGATGGCCCGCCTGGCTGTCAGCGACAAGAACGCCGATGATGAGATATTCGAAACTTTCTTCCCGATTATAAAGAGAGAGGCCTCAGACAATCGAAACTATGTTAAAAAAGCGGTCAATTGGGCACTCAGGCAGATAGGGAAACGGAATATCAATCTGAATAAGAAAGCCATCCTGATTGCCGGGGAAATTCAGAAAATGGATTCAAGAAGTGCTAAGTGGATTGCATCTGATGCTATTCGAGAATTAACCGGCGAGTCTGTTCAGAAAAGATTACACAGGTAAAAATGGCCGCGCCAAAGGTCTATAAAACCCAAGCTATTGTGCTCAAGCGTATTAACCTGGGAGAGGCAGACAAGATCCTCACCCTTTATACCCCAAACCTGGGCAAGCTGAGCGCCATCGCTAAGGGGGTGCGCCGCCCCAAGAGCAAGATGGGTGGCCACCTTGAACTGCTCACCCACTGCTCCCTGATGCTGGCACGGGGGCAGAACCTGGACATCATCACCCAAGCTGAGACTATATCAAGCTTCCTCCCCTTGAGAGACGACCTGTGGCGCTCCAGCCTCGCCCTCTATACCGCCGAGCTGGTAGCTCAGTTTACTGCAGAACACGTGGAAAACTACCCAATCTACAGGTTGCTCCTCGATACCCTTCATCACCTATGCGAGACCGACAACGGGGAGCTGACTATGCGCTACTTCGAGCTCAATCTCCTCGCTTACCTCGGCTACAAGCCCGAGCTTCATCGTTGTTTGGGCTGTAACTCACCCCTTGAGCCGGGTGCCAACTTATTCAGCGCCTCCGGCGGCGGGGTGCTCTGCCCTGCATGTCGGGAAAAGGAGCCCCTTTCACAACCTATATCCCTCAATGCTCTCAAAGCGATGCGCTTTTTACAGGAAAGCGATTATGCCAAAGCCAGCCGGTTGAGGATTAACGAAAAACTATCGCGGGAGCTGGAGAACCTTATGCGCCACTACATCAGGTATATTCTGGAGCGAGAAGTCAAATCGGTGGCGTGGCTGGATCGGCTAAGACAGGAGAGATAATCTATTGGCGGCGCTCAATAACGTAGTCTGCCAGGTCAATGAGCGACCCGCGGCTGGCATTTTTCGGCAATGCCTCCAGATCGCGGCATGCCTGTGAAGAGAAACCCCCCGCAATCTGGTAGCACTCCTCTAAAATGGAGGAGTTGCGGACCATTTCAATAACCCGTGCTACCTCCTCCTGATCCCCCGGTTTCTCAGCCAGCCTCTGCTGGATATTGTCCTGGGGGCGCTGCTCCATGAGTAATATTACCGGCAGTGTCAGGGTACCCTGCAGAAGATCGCTGCCCACCGGCTTTCCCAACTCCCCCTCGTCACCAATGAAATCCAGGATATCATCGATGACCTGGAAGGCCATGCCCAGATTCTTACCATAGCTTGTGAGCGCCGATACCGCTTCTTCCGGGGCATCACTCAACACTGCCCCGGTACCGGTGGCGGCGGCAAAGAGGGAAGCAGTCTTGCTATAGATCTGCTCATAATAGCTCTCGCGATTCTGGCTCCATCCGTAAGCGCTAAAAGTCTCTCTCAGCTGACCGCCGGATATCTCTGTCAGGGTCTTGGCGAACATGCTCATCACCCTGAAGTTGCCGATGCTACAGACCAGATCAGCAGCAAGGGAAAAAAGGTAGTCCCCCAGAAGCACGGCGACGCCGTCCCCCCAAAGGCTATTTACAGCAGTCTTGCCCCGCCGCAGCATTGCATTATCCACCGCATCGTCGTGAACGAGGGTGGCATTGTGGAATAGCTCGATAGATGTGGCCATCGGAACCAATGTATCAATGTCGTACTGAAAAAACTTGCCCGCCAGGAGGGTAATACCAGGCCGGACCCGCTTACCACTGCTCTCCAAGACATAGGCTAATGGCTCCGCCAGCCAGGGGAAGTCCACCCTGGCAAAGCTTATCAGCTTATCATCCACCATCCTTAGGCCCTCTTGGACCGGTTCATAGATAGAAGCGATGGACACAAGACTCCTTTCCGTTAAAGGGGCAATCCAAATAGCCGCACCGCATTTGCGGTGGTATGCTCCGCCACAACATCGCTGGGCACCCCCTTGATTTCACCGATTTTCTCCGCGACGAAAGATACATTCGACGGCTCATTCCTCTTACCCCGATAGGGCTGTGGTGTCAGAAATGGACAATCCGTCTCGATGAGAAGCTTATCCAATGGTATATAATGGGCGATCCCCACAGCATGCGAAGGGGAATAGGTGATAGGGCCAGCAATAGAGAGGAGGAAGCCCATCTCAATATACGTCTGGCTAATGTCCCTATCACCGCTAAAGCAATGGAGCACCCCCAGAGGTTCTTTCACTCTAGAGGCTCCAGCAACCCCATCTGCACCATAAGCCCACTCGGTAAGTATGCTGAGTACCTCATCCTGTGCATCGCGGCAGTGAACGATTACCGGCAACCGAAGCCTTTGAGCTAATGCCAGTTGCTTTTTAAAGGCGTCGATCTGAACGTCCCTCGGCGATAGATTGCGATAAAAGTCAAGCCCGATCTCCCCAATAGCGACCACCTTAGGGTGCTGGGTCAGCTCAGATAATATTTCCAGGTCGCCATCACTCATTTTAGCAGCATCATGGGGATGAAACCCCACAGCGGCGAACACATCCGTATATCGCTTAGCAAGCTCTAGAACCGCCCTGCTGGAATCGAGATCGCAGCCGACATCGACGAGCGCTGCCACCCCAGCCATTCTGGCCCTTTCCAACACCTGATCGCGGTCTCCATTGTAGGCACGCATGTCTATATGGGTATGCGAATCAACTAATACGGGCATACTCCAGCCTGGCATCTTCCTCAGCAACTATTCCGTCATCCAGCTTGGTAAAAAGAGGTTCAGGAGAGGCTAGCCGTCGGCCGGGGGATAACCCAGCAATCGACCAGCCACAACTCTCCACGCTTCCTTCAAAGCCGAGAAGATTGTGCAATTTCTGCGAGCTAAATGGTAAGAAGGGATAAAAAAGCGTCTTGAGACACGAGATTACCGAGAGGGCCACATATAAACTGGTAGCAGCACCCTCTCTCTCATCCCCAAGCTTTTTCCACGGGGCCTTCTCGTCGAGGTAGCGATTCGCCTCCTGCGCCAGGCTCATCGTTGCTCTGATTGCCCCCCTGAAGTGACGCTGGTTAAGCAGCTCAGCGACAGCGTCGAGGGCATCTTCCGCCTTCTTAAGAAGCGCTTTGCTTCCCTCATCAAATTCACCGGGTGTGGGGACCTGGCCATCGAAGTTACGATAGGTGATGGTGAGCACGCGGTGAACCAGGTTTCCATAGGTAGCCACCAGCTCATCGTTGTTGCGGCGAACGAATTCCCGCCATGAGAAATCGCTATCCCCGTCCTCGGGCATATTCACTGATAGAAAGTAGCGTAAGAGGTCAGGATCATAGCGCTCCAGAAAATCAGGCAGCCAGACCGCCCAGTTGCGGCTGGTGGAGAGAGCCCTCCCCCCCAGAGTAAGGAACTCGTTAGCTGGCACATCGTAAGGAAGATTAAGTCCGCCATAGCCCATGAGCATCGCCGGCCAGATAATGGTATGAAAGGGGATGTTGTCCTTACCGATGAAGTAATAGGACTTTGCATCACCCTGCCAGAACCGGCGCCATCCCTCCGCATCGCCCGATCGCTCGGCCCACTCCACACTCGCCGATAGATAGCCGATCACCGCCTCAAACCACACATAGATTCGCTTGTTCTCGAATCCAGCAACGGGCACCGGGATGCCCCACTCGATATCCCTGGTGATCGCCCGATCCTTCAGCCCTTCGTTTAAAAGGTTAATGGTAAAATTGCACACATTCTGCTTCCAGTGGGACTGCGCCTTCACCCACTCGATGAGCTGGTCGTTAAAAGCGCTCAGGCGGAGGAAGAAATGCTCCGACACCCTCACCTCGGGACGGGATCGGCATAATAGGCAGTAGGGTTCGATCAACTCCTCCGGATTAAGGGGTTTGCCGCAGCTATCGCACTGGTCTCCCCTTGTCCCTTCGAAGTTACAATGGCAGCATGTCCCCTCAACGTAGCGGTCAGGAAGAAACCGATTGCAGTTAGGACAGAAGAGCAGCGCCATAGTATCACGATAGATATAACCCTTATCCATAAGGCTCAGGAAGACATCCTGAGCTAGCTTGTGATGGTTGGTGGTATCGGTAGTGGTGAAAAGGTCAAATGAGATGCCAAGTTTCCGCCACGAATCGAGGAAGTCCTCATGATAGCGGTCAGCGATCTCTTTAGGGCTCTTGCTCTCCTTCTCCGCGCGCACCGTAATTGGAGTACCATGCTGATCCGAGCCTGAGACCATGAGAACATCGTTACCTTTGAGACGATGATAGCGGGCAAATATGTCCGCGGGCAGATAGGCACCTGCTACTTGGCCTAAGTGAAGTGGTCCGTTTGCATAGGGCCAGGCGACCCCGATAAAGATTCGCTCCGTCATCATCCTTCCGCAACGCCAGCTAATTCTATCATTATCAGTGCGAAAATACAAAGACTAGCCAAGCTTCAGCCAGGCCTTATACAGTTCCTTCTTGGAAACGCCTGTTAACTCGGCCACGAGGGAGACAGCCTCCTTGGCAGGAAAATTCTCTTGGTACAATCGGCGTAGCTCCCCCTCTATTGAAGCGGTAACTGCTCTATCCCCTTTCGGCTTCCCCTCCATAACGAGGGTGAATTCCCCAAGCGGCTCCCGAAAATGGGCCAGGGCGGCGCTCACTATCCCTCGAAAGACCTCCTCATGAACCTTCGTCAGTTCACGGCATACGGCGATCCGTCGATCCCCAAGTACATCCAGGATGTCCTCCAATGTAGCAATAAGACGGTGAGGCGCCTCGAAAGCGATAATAGTCCTCTCTCCATCAGCAACCTGCTCCAGATGCCTTCTTCGATGACCTTTCTTGCGGGGCAGGAAACCCAGATAGGTAAATTCATTGGTGGAAAGTCCGGAGACAGCAAGGGCAGTAACTAAAACAGAGGGCCCCGGGATCGGTACAACAGGGACGCCCCTCTCTATCGCTGCCACCACCAGCTCATAGCCCGGGTCGCTTATTCCGGGCATCCCCGCCTCGGAAACGAGTGCTACATCGCCCTGCTCCAGGCAGCTCAGCAGGTGTGAAAGCTTCGCCCCTTTACTATGCTCGTGATAACTGGTTAAAGGAGTTTTAATACCATAGGCTGAAAGGAGGCGCCTTGTCTTTCGGGTATCCTCCGCGGCAATAAGCTGCACTTCACTGAGGATGCGCAGGGCACGAAAGGAGACATCCTCCAGATTGCCTATCGGGGTGGCTACAATATAAAGTGTCGGCATCGCTCCTCCAAGACGAAACATTATAGCTTATCGACCATCGCCTCGTCCATCCAGCGTTGACTTTGGGACTCCTCCTCTGATATAGTTACCTTTACAATTACAAGCCAAGGGCAAGGAGGGTTAGCTCATGCCTGCCCCGCAGTTCAAAGAGATAAAGCAGTGCTACGGCTTCGACGAAGTAGCACTGGTACCGGGGGATACCACCATCAACCCGGAACAAGTAAACACCGATTTTACCCTGCGTAATTTTACCTTCCCGATACCCTTCCTCGCCTCCGCGATGGATGCCGTAGTAGACACCCGCTTTGCTGTTTTGCTAAGCCAGTTTGGAGGACTCGCGGTGCTCAATCTGGAAGGGGTTAACACCCGTTATGACGATGCCGATTCAGTGTTAACGGAGATCGCAAGCGTCCCTGACAATGAGGTCACCCCCTTCCTGCAGAAGGTCTACTCCGCACCAATCAAGGAGAACCTTATTGGAGAACGCATAAGCGAGATCAAGCGCGCCGGAGCGATTTGTGCCGTCTCGGTGACACCCCAGAACACCAAGCGATTTGCCCCTATCTGCGCAGAGGCAGGGGTAGATATCTTCGTAGTGCAATCCACCGTGACCACAGCTCACCACGTCTCGAAAAGCTATCAGGGCCTCAGATTCTCCGATCTATGCCAGATAATGCCAGCCCCGATTATCGTGGGTAACTGCGTTAGCTACAATGCCGCCCTATCGCTAATGAAAGAG
>JAIWEW010000056.1:0-7384 GCA_048632005.1 bacterium | reverse complement strand
TTTTCATAATATCTAGCAGAGGAAAATATTATATAGCAAAGGCTGTGAACAAGACTAGTATGCCTCAAAGCGAGGTTCAGAGAGTCGGGGGTAGGTGGAAACCCGATACAGGCGCAGTGGCAGAATGGGCTTGGGAGCCTCAACCCGAAATCGCAATATAGCGAGAGTAGGTCTTGACGGAGAGGGCACCGTTATCAGAGCCCAGGGTATCGCCCCGCAAGGATGGGGCTGTATCTGGTAGAGATACCCCGGTTTGAGCTGAAGTATCTGCCCGGGGGTAATTAGGGTGGCACCGCGTAGGTTAACCTCCGTCCCTTAAGGATGGAGGTTTTTTTATTATAAAGGAGCCTCTCCTTCCGAGGGGCGTACTATTTAGGAAATAGATAGAGGTAGAACGTATAGAAGAGAGACATGGCCTGGCAAAGTATAAAGGACTATAAATGTACTATCCAACACTGAACGAAGTTCGAGAACTGAGGAGACTGGGAAATCTGGTACCGATCTATCGTGAGATAGTTGCCGACCTGGAGACTCCGGTCTCTGCCTATCTGAAAACCGCTCGCGGCCCCTATTCCTTCCTTCTGGAGAGCGTCGAAGGCGGGGAGCACCTGGCACGCTATAGCTTTATCGGCACTGAGCCTTACCTCGTGCTGCGGTCAGGCGAGGAAAGGGCTGATCCTTTGCTCTCAATCGCAAGGGAGCTGGATAAATACAGGGTGGTTTCTGTTCCCGGACTACCCCCCTTTCACGGCGGGGCAGTGGGCTATCTGTCTTATGAAACGGTGAGGCACTTTGAGGAGCTACCGACACCGGATGCAGACCCCCTGGGCCTGACGGAGTCCCTCTTTATGTTTGCCGATAGCGTTCTCGTATTCGATCACCTCACACACAAGATAAAGGTAGTGAGCCACGTTCACCTCGACGATGGCGATGTAGAGGAAGCATATCAGAAAGCGGTGAAGCGCATCGATTCCCTGGTGGCGCGGCTGGGCCAACCTCTAGTGCATAAAAGTAGCACACCCATAATTCCACGCCCGCCATCACCTGTCTGCTCCAATCTCTCTAAAGACGAATTCGAGGCTAAGGTCGTTCAGGCCAAGGAATATATCGCTGCTGGCGAGATCATTCAGGTAGTGCTATCGCAACGGCTCAGTAAGGCCACTACTGCCGATCCCTTTGACATATATAGAGCGCTGCGGAGCATCAACCCTTCACCCTACATGTACCATCTCCACCTCGACGACTGTTATATCATCGGCGCCTCGCCAGAGCTTCTGGTAAGGGTGGAAGAAGGGGTGGTGGCAACCCATCCCATCGCCGGTACACGCCCTCGTGGAGGCGATCATGCCCAAGACCTTGCTCTGGAGGAAAGTCTCAAGGGGGACGAGAAGGAATGCGCTGAGCACATTATGCTTCTCGACCTCGGGCGTAACGATATCGGGAGGGTTGCGGAGCCCGGCACGGTTGAGGTTACACAGCTCATGGATGTAGAGCGCTACTCGCATGTAATGCACCTGGTATCGCATGTGCAGGGGAGGCTGAAGGGCAGCCTGACCCAGTATGATGCCCTCAGGGCATGTTTCCCCGCAGGCACCGTATCCGGCGCCCCCAAGATACGCGCCATGGAGATCATCGCTGAGCTTGAGCCGGACAAACGTGGCCCCTATGCCGGAGCGGTGGGCTATTTCAGCTTTTCGGGCAACCTGGATACAGCGATCACCATTCGCACCATTGTCATGACCGATGGCACCGCCACCGTGCAGGCAGGATGCGGCATCGTCGCCGATAGCGTGCCCGAGCGGGAGTATGAGGAAAGCATGAGTAAGGCCCGGGCCCTGATCAAGGCCATCGAACAGGCGGAGGGTTCCTAGTAATATGCTGCTGCTTATCGATAACTACGACAGCTTTACCTACAACCTCTTCCAGTACCTTTGTGAACTGGGAGAGGATGTTTACGTGGCGCGCAATGATAAGATAACCATCGCCGAGATGGAGAAGCTGGCGCCACAGCACATCGTGATCTCCCCCGGCCCGGGCACCCCGGATCGCGCCGGCATATCCAATGAGGTCATTAGCCACTTCGGGCCCAATATCCCCATCCTCGGCGTTTGCCTGGGTCACCAGTGCATTGGCTACAGCTACGGGGCGGTGGTGGCGCGTGCGGGCGAGATCATGCACGGTAAGTCCTCGCTGATTCATCACGATGGCCATGGGGTGCTTGCGGGATTAGCGAATCCCTTTCCCGCGATTCGCTACCATTCCCTGGCAGTAATGAGGGAGGGCCTCCCCGACTGCCTGGAGGTGACCGCCTGGACGGATAATGGTATTATTATGGGACTCAGGCACCGTGAGTATCCGGTAGAGGGGGTGCAGTTTCACCCGGAATCCATTATGACCGAGGTGGGCAAGGATATACTGAGGAACTTCCTGGGAAAGGAGAACCCCGCCCATGATTAAAGAAGCTATCGATATAGTAGTCTCTGGGAAATCCCTGACTATGGAGCAGGCGGCGGAGGTAATGCAGGAGATAATGGCCGGAGAGGCAACGCCGGCACAGTTCGGCTCTTTCGTCACCGCGCTGAGGCTCAAGGGGGAGACGGTGGAAGAGATCGCGGGTATGGCAAGGGTAATGCGGGAGAAGTCGGTTCCTGTATGCGTATCCGGGCCGCTGGTTGATACCTGCGGCACAGGGGGCGACGGCTCCAAGACATTCAACATCTCCACCACCGCCGCTTTCGTGGTGGCCGGGGCCGGGCTAAAGGTGGCCAAGCACGGCAACCGGGGGATAAGCAGCGGCTGCGGCAGCGCCGATGTGCTGGATGCGTTGGGGATAAAGATCGAGCTGGGTGCGCCGGAGGTCGAGAAGTGCCTTGAGGATATAGGAATTGGCTTCATGTTCGCTCCCACCTTTCACCCGGCGATGAAGTACGCTGCGCCCTCGCGAAAGGAAATCGGCATCCGAACGGTGTTCAACATACTGGGCCCGATGACCAACCCCGCCGGCGCCCAGTCACAGCTGTTGGGGGTGTTCGAGGAGTCTCTTACGATGAAGATGGCCCAGGTGCTCTGTCTCCTCGGCTGCCAGCACGCATTGGTAGTGCACGGCGAGGATGGCCTGGACGAGATCACCCTGGGTGGAAAGACCACCGTCTGTGAGCTGAAGGGGGATGAGGTTTCCAGATGCTACATAGACCCTGAGGACTTCGGCTTCCCCAGAACGAACCTGTCAAGCCTGAGAGGAGGGCCACCGCAGGAGAACGCCGATATACTGAGGCGCGTACTGCAGGGCGAAAAAGGGCCCTACCGCGATATTGTGCTGGTGAACGCCGCGGCAGCGCTGGTCGCCGGCGATATGGCCAAGGACCTCGAAAAGGGTGTCCGGCTAGCCTCTGAGGCGATAGACAGCGGCAGGGCGCTGGACAAGCTTAATGGACTGATCGCTTTCAGCCAGCAAGTTTAAAATCTCGTAGGAGCCTACATATAGCTATTTCCCCGGCTCCAAATATAAAAATGGCAACAGCATTGAAAACACCTCCCGCAAAGGTCGAAAATATGATATTGGATGAGATCGTTGAGGCAAAGATAGAGGAACTGGCCGGGCGAAAGCAGACCGTGCCCCTCACTGCGCTACAAGAACTCATCGGGGTGCAATTTTTCGAAGAACCGGATTTTACTGCGGCGTTAAAGGGAGACGGTGTCCGGCTTATAGCTGAGGTTAAAAAGGCCTCACCGTCGCGGGGGGTAATCTGCCCCAGCTTCGACCCGATAGAATTGGCCCGGACCTATGCCCAAAGTGGTGCCTCTGCTATATCGGTGCTGACCGAGGAACGGTATTTCGGCGGCAGCCTGGAGCACCTTTCGGCCATCAGCCAGGAAATGGAAAGGCTGGGAGTAGGCGGAGTGGAATTTGACCAGAAAGAACGAATAATCCCGGTGCTGAGGAAGGACTTCATCTTCGATCCCTATCAGGTATACGAATCCCGCGCCTACGGAGCTGCCGCCCTGCTCCTCATCGTCGCCATACTGAGCGATAGTCAGCTAGCGGAGCTTCTCGCCCTGAGCCACGAGCTTGGAATGAAATGCCTGGTGGAGGCCCATAACGAAGCTGAGATGGAGCGCGCCGTCATGAGCGGGGCACAAATCATCGGCATAAATAACCGTGACCTTAAAACCTTTGCTATTGATCTCGAAACCACCAGGCGGCTGCGGCCCCTTATTCCTCAGGACCGCATCGTCGTCAGCGAAAGCGGCATCAAGGATCGGGGGGATGTTCAGAAATTGCAGCAATGGGGGGTTGACGCTATGCTTGTCGGTGAGGCGTTGGTAGCCGCCGGCGATGTGGCCGAGAAGGTGCGGGAGCTATCGTGACCAGGATCAAGATATGCGGCATCACTGAGACTATCCATGCCCTGGCGGCTGTGGAGGCCGGAGCAGACTTAATCGGACTCGTTTTCGCCCCATCGAAACGGCTCGTAGACATCGAGCTGGCGAAGGAGATAGTCACTTCGGTAAAAGGGCAAAAAGAGCTAAACAAGCGAGTAGATCAACAAATCATTACGGTGGGCGTTTTCGTGAATACCCCGGCCGCTGAGGTGAACCGCGTCGCAGAATATTGCAACCTCGACCGGGTGCAACTGAGCGGCGATGAGCCGTGGGATTACTTGAGAGCAATCGAAAGGCCCATTATTAAAGCGGTACGGGTGCGCCGTCACCAGCGCAGCGAGGATGTACTCGCCGAATTGGCGCCCGGCGAGCAACTGCAGGGGTCTGATCTTATCTACCTGCTGGATTGCCATATCGCCGGGAGCTACGGGGGCAGCGGTCAGGCCTTTGACTGGAAAGTGGCACAAGATGCCGCGGAGAGATTCCCCGTGATTATCGCCGGTGGCCTCTCCGCGGAGAACGTGGGCGAGGCCATCAGGATCGCCGGGCCCTGGGGTGTGGACGTCTCCAGCGGCATAGAGAGCGAGGGCATAAAGGATATCTCCAAGATCAAAGCATTTATCGCAGCAGTGCGCCACACTGACCAGGCACTAAGGAAGCAGTCGTATGAAAAAAATCCAGTTACCTGATAAGTGGGGTCATTTCGGGCAGTTCGGGGGTAAATTTGTCCCCGAGATATTAGTGGCTGCCCTCGAGTCCCTGGAGAAGGCCTATAAAGAAGTAAAAAAGGACACCGGATTTAAACAGCGCCTCGATGGGCTATTGCGGGACTATGGCGGCAGGCCCACCGCCCTCTACTTCGCCGCCCAGCTCACCGAGCACTGTGGAGGGGCGCGTATCTACCTGAAGAGGGAGGACCTGGTACATACCGGAGCCCATAAGATCAATAACACCCTGGGGCAGGGGCTCTTGGCGCAGCGCATGGGGAAGAGACGGGTCGTCGCTGAGACAGGGGCAGGGCAGCATGGTGTAGCTACCGCTACCGTCTGCGCCATGCTCGGAATGGATTGCGTTGTATACATGGGTGAGGAAGATATACGCCGCCAATCGCTAAACGTCTTCCGCATGAGGTTGCTCGGTGCCGAGGTGAGGCCGGTCTCAAGCGGCAGCCAGACCCTCAAGGATGCCATCAATGAGGCTATCCGCGATTGGGTAACCAATGTCGATTCTACATACTACCTCCTCGGCAGTGTCGTTGGCCCCCACCCCTACCCGATGATGGTGCGCGATTTTCAGTCAGTTATCGGAAGGGAAACCCGCCGTCAGGTTATTAAAGCTACGGGCCGCCTGCCGGATTATGCCATCGCCTGCGTTGGCGGGGGAAGCAATGCCATGGGCCTGTTTTATCCCCTGGCAAAAGACCTCGAGGTGAAACTCATCGGGGTTGAGGCCGGGGGGTTAGGGCTCCATACCAAAAAGCACGGAGCAAGCCTGACAGAAGGTAGTATTGGTGTACTACACGGCTCAAAATCCCATCTTCTCCAGGATGATGCCGGTCAGATCCGGGAGACACACAGCATCTCTGCGGGGCTTGACTACCCGGGGGTAGGTCCGGAGCA
The DNA here is from genome assembly GCA_048632005.1 of bacterium. Classification (GTDB taxonomy): domain Bacteria; phylum Chloroflexota; class Dehalococcoidia; order E44-bin15; family E44-bin15; genus JAAXQM01. The sequence continues at coordinate 1,382 of JAIWEW010000056.1, read as the reverse complement.
CAGCTACTATAAGGAGAGCGGGCGGGCAAGCTACGTCACCGTCACCGACGAGGAAGCGCTTGAAGGATTCAACCTGATCTCACAGAAGGAGGGTATCATCCCCGCCCTGGAGCCGGCCCACGCTATCTACTATGCCACCAGGCTCGCTGCAGAGTTGGCGAAGGACCAGATCATCGTCGTTAACCTGAGCGGACGTGGCGATAAGGATATGGATATTGTCGTTGAAGCAATGGGAGTTCAGCTGTAATTTTTTCGAACTAAAACTGCGCAGCAATGAGATCACAGGTATTATCATGAAAGCACTGGAGATTTAACATGAGCCGTATCGACTCCTTTTTTAAATCCCTGTCACAGAAGGGGGAGAAAAAGCGAAAAGCGCTGATCCCTTATCTAACTGTCGGGTACCCCAGCGTGGCGGCAACACTGGAGGTAGCGCCCGCACTGGTGGCGGGCGGGTGCGATATGATCGAGCTTGGCATCCCCTTCTCTGACCCGCTGGCCGACGGTGCCACCATCCAACGGGCAAGCCACCGTGCGCTTCAGCAGGGGGTAACGCCCCAGCTATGCCTTGATGTTGCCTCCAAGCTGCGGCAAAGGGTCGATGTCCCCCTGATTTTTATGAGCTACTATAATCCTATACTCCATTATGGATTGGAGGCTTTTTGTGCCGCCTCTTCACAGGCAGGAATCGATGGAATGATTATCCCCGACCTGCCCCCTGAAGAAGGTGCAGCTCTTGAAGGTCTCGCCGCGAGAAAGCAGATGGATATCATCTACCTGCTGGCCCCTACCACCACCGATGAGCGCCTTCGCCTGATAGCTGATAGAGCGCGCGGGTTCATCTATGTGGTATCCCTCAAGGGGGTTACCGGTGCCAGGGAGACGCTACCACCCGAATTGGAGGGCTTCATCACCAGGGTGAGGAGTGTAACAGCAAAACCACTATGTGTCGGCTTCGGTATCGCCAGCCCGGAGCAGGCCTCCCGCGTGGCTTCACTCGCCGACGGGGTGATCATAGGCAGCCGAATCCTGGATATCGTGGAGAATAGCGATGAGCCCGCGACAGCAGCAGAAGAATTCATCCGGCAAGTCAGGAAGGCTATATCCCCCCCATGATCTCACTTAAATGGATAATGGGTAGGTTGGAGCAGATGCTCTAGGCTACCCAAGGGTTTAACCATGCAACATTTGTAAAAGGGGAGTCCAGAGGGGGATTTCCCTCTGGCGGGGGTCTGGGGGTGTCCCCCAGATTAAAAAAATCCCCCAAGATTGGGGGATATAGGGGGTTGATAAAGACTACTCCAGCAGTGTCTTTCTGATTATGAAGAGAGTCCCATTCTCGCTGATGTATAGTGTACTTGACAAATAGAATGACATGTGAT
>JAIWEW010000055.1:0-7561 GCA_048632005.1 bacterium | reverse complement strand
TCTCTTAATGTTGGCTTTGTGAGACAACTGAAATAGTCTCTATCCCTGCATTATATCTCCAGGTCGCACCTCAGGCACCGTTTTGCTTCTTGCCTGGCCACCTCCTCGGAGAAGCCCTGCTCGATCTCTTCGAAGCTGCGTTTCCTCTCTTTGACGGTTAGCTTTGGCATTTCCAGTCGATGCTGCGTTTCCCAGGTTTCCTCAACTTGTGAACTACCGATCTCCCCAGACACTTCCTTCTTCAGGTCATACATCTCTACACGTGAAGTGTCGTTCCTGAGATACTTGTCTATTGCGATAGCTGCTCTCCTCCCCTCGGCAATGGCTTGTACAATAAGCCCGGGGCCGCGGACGAAGTCTCCTCCGGCGAAGATGCCCGGGATGTTGGTGGACAAACTGTTGCTGTCAACAGACAGAGTCTCCCACCTGGTTCGTTCCAGGGCGCTGTCGCGTGGTAGGAAAGAAAGGTCTGGGGCCTGCCCTACGGCTACTATTACTGTGTCGGCCTCTACTGAGAACTCGGAGCCGGTTATAGACAGCGGTCGGCCCCGCCCTGAGACAGTTGGCTCGCCCAATTCCATACGGATGCACTGCAGGCCAGTTACTTTCCAGTTATCGCTGAGTATCCTCGTGGGGCTGGTGAGGAAATTCAATTCGACGCCCTCTTCAACTGCCTCGGCATATTCTTCATCGGACGCTATCATTTCCCCACGGGACCGCATCTCATAGAGACTCACCTCGTCAGCACCGAGTCGGAGGGAGGTGTGAGCGACGTCGAGGGACAGAGCTCCGCCCCCGACGATGGCGACACGACGCCCGACCCTTACCTCTTTTCCAAGCTTGACGTCTCGCAGGAATTTCAGTCCGTAGTAGAAGCCTTCCAAGTCTTCAAGCTCGCCGGGAATGCCAATACGCTGGCTTTCCTGAGCGCCCGCAGCGATAAATACAGCGTCGAAGCCGTCTTTACGCAGATCATCAATGGTGAAATTCCTGTTGATTGGCGTGTTGTACCTTATTTCGACACCGCGCTTGGTGATGTAGTCAATCTCCTGTTGAATAACCTCTGCGGGCAGGCGAAACTCGGGAATGGCCACAGATAGCATTCCTCCACCTATGGGAAGGGCTTCGAAAACTGTAACCGGATAACCCATCTGAGCTATGAAGTATGCGCAGCTCAGCCCTGTGGGACCGGCTCCTACCACAGCTACCGATTGGCTCTGGGTTTGAGGGAATGGTTCCGGTTCGGGTAGTTCATCCACATGGTCGAAATACCAGTCGGCGACAAAGCGCTTCAGCGCACGTATAGCTACCGGCTCGTCAAGTGTCCCACGGCGGCAGCGCGTCTCGCAGGGGTGGTGGCAGATGCGGCCACAGATGGCGGGAAATGGGTTTCGCTCCCTGTTGACCTCTACGGCCTCAAGGTATTCGCCCATGACGATGTGCGCCTGGTATTTGGGTACGTTAATGCCCACCGGACAGGCATGCTGGCAGGGGGATATCATCAATGCGTCACAGACCGCAGCAGGGCATTTCTTCTCTTTTATATGGGATTCATACTCGTGGCGGAAGTATTTTATGGATGTATACACCGGATTGGGGCAGGTCTGGCCCAATCCGCAGAGTGAGCATTCTTTAACCGTATCAGCGATGGACAGCAGTATATCAATGTCTTCCTCGCGGCCCTCACCCTGGGTTATCTTCGTAAGAATCTCCAACATCTGCTTGGTTCCCAGGCGGCAGGGGACACATTTGCCACAGGACTCAGACTGGGTGAAGCTCAAGAAGTATCGGGCTACCTCCACCATGCAGTTGTCCTCATCCATTACCACCATTCCTCCGGAGCCCATGATAGATCCCAGTTGCGACAGTGACCTGTAGTCCACGGGGGTGTCTATGAATTGGGCGGGGATACATCCGCCCGAAGGACCGCCTGTCTGCACCGACTTAAGCTTCTTGCCACGTGGGATACCGCCACCGATATCGTAGATTATGGTGGATAGCGGAGTGCCAATTGGCACCTCAACCAGCCCTGTATTGTTGATCTTGCCGGATAGAGAGAATATCTTAGTTCCTCTGCTTTCCTCCGAGCCGATCTGGGAATAAGCCTCGGCTCCGTTTAAGATTAATCCAGGCACATTGGCATAGGTCTCTACGTTGTTAATGGAGGTAGGTTTACCATCCAGACCAGACTGGGAGGGAAATGGGGGGCGCGGTCGCGGCATACCCCTTTTACCTTCTATGGACGCAATGAGAGCGGTCTCCTCGCCGCATACGAATGCTCCTGCTCCCATCTTGATATAAATGTGAAAGTTAAATCCGGTGCCCAGTATATCATCGCCCAGTAGCCCGAGTTCTTCTGCCTGACGGGTAGCTATAGTCAAATGCTCTATGGCTATGGGGTATTCTGCACGAACGTATATATAGCCGGCGCCAGCTCCGATAGCATAGGCCGCAACGAGCATACCCTCGATTACGCTGTGTGGATCGCCTTCCAATACAGCTCGATCCATAAATGCGCCGGGGTCGCCCTCATCCGCGTTGCAGATTATGTACTTGCTATCACCCACTGCCTGCCTGGTAAGTTTCCACTTTGTGCCTGTGGGGAAGCCGGCACCACCGCGTCCCCTTAGCTTCGCTGTTTCCACAGTCTCAATCACTTCCTCAGGGCTCATTCCCGAGAGGACTTTTGCTAAGGACGCATAGCCGTCTCGCGCGATGTGGTGTCGGATCTCTTTGGGATCAACCTGTCCGCAGTTCCGAAGAACGTTCCTTGTCTGGCTCTTATAGAAAGGAATGAGTTCAGTTTGTGAGATGGTACTGCCATTATTTCCACCGTGGTAAAGTAAACGCTCTACTAACTCCCTCTTCATTAAAGTCTTAGAGACAATATCCGGTATGTCTTCAACACCTACTTCTTGGTAAAATATACCTTCGGGGTCAATGCCTATCACCGGAGCCTTAGCGCAGAAACCATGACAGCCCGTATCCCTGATCTCTACCACTTCCTCCAGCCCCCGGCTCTTGATTTCAGCCAGCAGCGCATCGCGCACCTCGAGGGCACCGTGGGCACGGCAGCCGGTAGTGCATACCCGTACGCATGTTTCCGGCTGTCCACCCTGTCGCAGGAGTGTATCGCGGTATGAACTAAGCTCTAAAACGCTCTTCAACCTTTCCATAACCCCATTTAATCTCCTGCCTTGCTGTATTGCTGAAGGATGTTTCTCACCTTCGGCGGAGCGAGCTTTCCGAAATAGTCCTTATTCACCATCATTGAAGGAGCCAGGAAACACGTACCAAGACAGGGTACCGTCTCCAGAGTGAAATTCATATCAGGTGTCGTTTCGCCTTCCTCAACATCAAGGTTCTGCTTTACTATCTTCAATATCGTGCGCCCACCACGCACGTGGCAGGCCGTTCCCCGGCACACCCGGACGATGTTCTTTCCTCTGGGCGTCGTATGGAACTGCTCATAAAAGGTGATAACGCCCTGCACCTGAGCGGGAAACAGGCCTGTGCCTCTAGCTATAGGTTCGATCGCCTCGGGAGGGATATACCCAAGCTCGTCCTGAACCTCCTGCAGGAGGGGGATCAGAGGCCACTTCTGATCTTGATATCGAGACAAGATCTCGTCTACTTGCTTCAGGTCAGGTTTGGCTGTTTCTGCTGTCTTGTCCAAGAGGCTATGTCCTTTCTAGCTTTACAGCGCATGCTTTTAGCGCGGGGGTTTTTGATTGGGGATCCAGCACAATGTCGAACAGTTGATTGACCGGGGTTGATGAGAAGGAATTGGGCATGAAAATCACTCCCTCGGGCAGCGTGGTGGTGAATCTAACCACGGCGGTAACTTCACCCAGGGGCGAGATAACCTTGACCTCATCACCTTGTTCGATCCCAATTTGCCTGGCATCGGATGCGCCGATTTCCACATAGGCCTCTGGAGAGAACTCGCTCAGCCTTGGTGACCTGGATGTTTTTGAACCAGTACCCGAGTGGTGGAGGATGCTTCCAACAAGGAGGGTGAAGTCGTATCCATTCCTTGGTATCTCTACCTGTGGCTCGTACTGCACCGGGGAGAAGCGACCGAATCCGCTCGGGAACTGACCTTTATATAAACGCCTGGTTCTGAAGGGGTCTCTGTCCAATTCATCCCGGCGTTCTCCCTTCGTCTCTGTGCTTCCGTAGCCAATGCCCTGATACAAAGGAACCAATTCCCGGATCTCATCCATAACCTGTTGTAGCGATGAATATGGCATAGGGCATCCCATACTGTTCGCCAGTCGGAGAACGATTTCCGAGTCCGGCAAGCTGTCTCCTAAAGGTTCGACGACCTTGCGCACGCGCTGAACCCTTCCCTCGAAGTTGGTGAAAGTACCTTCCTTTTCGGCGAAGCTCGCGGCGGGCAGAACCACGTTTGCCAGCTTTGCTGTTTCGGTAAGGAACATATCTTGAACAACGAGGAAGTCGAGTGACTCCAGGACTTTCCGTACGAGAGTTGAGTCGGGAAAGCTCAAGACCGGATTCTCTCCTATAATATACATGCTCATAACTTTCCCATCTTTAGCATGCTCAATCATTTCTACGGCGGTTAGCCCGACATCAGCGGACAGGCTGGTGCCCCAGCGGTCTGCGAACTTCTTGATTGATTCGGTATCTTCTACGGACTGGTATCCAGGGAGTAAATTGGGTAGGGCACCCATGTCGCATGCACCCTGCCCGTTGCAATCCCTTTGCAGCGCATAAATGCCACCCCTGCGCCCAATATTCCCGGTCAACATTGCAAGGTTTGCAAGGGCCATTACGCAGTTTGTTCCGGTTACATGCTGGGTTATTCCGGCTCCATAGACTATGGAGGCAATAGTTGCCCCCGCGAACAGCTGAGCAGCGTGACGCATGTCTTCACCCGGGACACCGGTAACCTGCTCCACGTACTCAGGTGTGTACCTCTCCAATTCCCTGCTCAGAGCCTCGAAGTTGTCTGTTTTCCTCGTTACAAATTCCTCATCCAGTAGTCCCTCATTGACAATAACTCTTGCCATGCCATTTATAAGCGCAATGTCAGTCCCTATTTTTGGCCTTAGCCAAAGGTGAGCAAATGAAGAGAGCCCTGTTTGTAAAGGGTCAACAAGCAGCAACTTGGCACCTTTATATTTGACCGCCCGCTTTACGGCGTATTCGACAATGGGGGCGGCGGAGGTGAGGTTGACCTCGGTGACCAGTATCACCTCTGACTGCTCCAGGGCATCGAGATGGTTGGTGGTACCGGGAAAGCCGACTGGCGATCCCAGGCCTATGATGTTTGCAGCGCTGTACAGGCGACTGCCATTGTCGATATTGTTGGTACCCAATATACTCCTGGCAAACCGCTGCAGCAGGTAGTTCTCCTCATTGGTGCACTTTGATGAACTGAGGAGAGCAAGGCTACCGGAGCCATAATTTTCCTTAATACGGTTGAGTTCAGAGGCCACCAGGCCCAAAGCCTCTTCCCAGGATACTACCTGAAAATCTCCGTTCACCTTAACCAGGGGACTCGTGAGTCTTTCCGCGCTATGCGTAAAGTCGTAGCCGTAGCTTCCCTTGACGCAGAGTGTGCCGCGGTTAACCGTGCTCTCTTCTCCTGGTCTGGCCCGTACTATTTGATTGTCCTTAACCTCCAGGTCGATGCTGCATCCGCAACCGCAGAACGGGCAGATGGTTGATACCTTAACGGCGGTTGTCCCGCTGTATTGCCGTTTCTTCTCCATCAATGCGCCTGTGGGGCAGATTGCGACACAGGTGCCACAAAACGTGCATTCTGATTTCTCCAGTGGCTCATCGTTCAGCGTCGCTGGCTTCGAGGTAAATCCTCGGTGGATATAGTCGATGGCGCCCTGGACCACCAGTTCATGGTCTGCCCTAATGCACTTGGCACATAGAATGCACTTGCTTAGGTCCCTTTCTATGAAAGGGTTGACCTCTTCGATGGTAGCCATCTGGGGGATCTTCACGAGGTCAATTAAGCCGACCTCCATATCTGAGGCGATCTTGCGCAGCTCGCAGCGGTTGCCCTTGTCGCATACCAGGCAGGTATCGGGATGACTAGCCAGTATGAGTTTGATTATCATCTTGCGGCGTTCCAGCACTTTAGGCGATTCTGTATTGATTACCATTCCGGGCTCTATTGGGGTAACGCAGGATGCCAAAAGCCTGCCCGAGCGTTCGTCTTCAACCAGGCAGATACGGCATGCCCCAATTGGAATTAAATGAGGATCATAGCAGAGTGTGGGTATATCCACGCCTGATTCTCGTGCAAGCTCCAATATGGTCATCCCTGTATTGCCGCTTACTTCTACTCCATTAAGCGTAATAGTGATGGCTTCCAATGACAGCCTCCTCGGTATCTAGGGGCAAGCGATGTGAGTGTTACACAATATGGCAATATAGAGACTGCTGAAATAGTCTTAATCACTCCCTAATCCCCCACTACTGGGGGGGGCTTTTTTAAAGCAATCTCATAGTGTGTTAGGACTCAGTCTGACCCTGGTCTAGGCCGTTGCAGACGCTTTCCCACGTAGTGGACAGCCCGTATAGCATTCACAAGCTGGGAGCTAGCAGCTCGCTTAGGGACGAATCCATAAGCTCCTAACTGCTCAGCAGCAAGGATATTTTCCTCGTCATCGTACTGAGATAACATTACCACTCTTGTTTTGGGGTATTTCTTATATATCTGCTTTGTGGCTTCCAGCCCGTTCATTTCAGGCATCATTATGTCCATTATCACAATATCCGGTGATAGCTCAGCTACTTTTTCCAATGATTCTTTACCGTTCTCAGCTTGACCTATCACCTCGATGTCAGTTTGTAGTTCCAGTACAGATTTAATGCCATCCCTAACTACCGAGTGATCATCCACTATGAGAACTCTTATGCGTTTGGTTGCCTTGGCCAGAATCGTTTGGGCTCTGGTGGCCAGCGCGCCCGGCTCAATTGGCTTGGATACGTAGTCCTCAGCGTCCATCAACGCCGCCTCGTCTCTCCTCCACCCTTTGACGAGCTGTTTCTCTGGGGGTGCATCCATGACTATGATAGGCAAATCCTTTGTCTTGGGGTTCTCTCTCAACCATTGATGCAGCAAGAAAGCCTCGCCACGGGGGCTCAGCGTACCCAGAATCACCAGATCAGGGTTTATCGTTTTAACGGCTTGCTGCGCTTCTGCCTTGCTGGCAGCGATAGCAACCTCACATACCTCACTCTGCAATGCAGACTGCAAAGTTGAAGCAAAATCAGGTTCATCATCCACGATTAGGATTTCCCTCTTTTCCTCTTGCTTCTCTTCCATAACTACCCTCGCAATGGCAACATGATTGTTTAATAATAAATTAACCGCCTCTACACGTGAATAGGGATTTACCCCTATATATGGAAGGATTGCCCCTCGAATCGCTGGAAATTACCCCCTAATTAGCCAAAGTAAAAAGCAGGGAGCGATCACGAAGGTTCGCCCCCCCACTTCATGGCTGTACTGAGGAAAGTACATGAATCGTTACCTTCATTTATAGGAGATCGCTGAGAAAGAGGTGCAAGA
>JAIWEW010000054.1:0-7640 GCA_048632005.1 bacterium | reverse complement strand
ACGTCACCAGCAGGTACACGAAGCATCGGCCAGCCTATACCTCAAAATGGACAGCTAATTGTTGACACCAGCACCCTCATTGATGGGCGCATCGCTGATATCAGCCAGGCTGGCTTTATCCCCGGGTCGTTGATCATTCCCAGATTTGTTTTGGACGAGTTGCAGCACATCGCGGATTCCTACGATTCGATGCGACGCAATCGCGGGCGGCGGGGCCTTGAGATACTTACCAGACTGCAGCAGGAGTCCAGTACCCCTTTAGAGATCTCGGATCTGGATGCCAAGGACATCACGGATGTTGATAGTAAGCTGGTGAAGCTGGCTAAGTCTCTCGGTTGTGCTATTATTACCAACGACTTCAACCTGAATCAGGTTGCCAAGATCCAGGGGGTTCAGGTGCTTAATGTAAATGAGCTGGCCAATGCTGTAAGGCCCGTAGCGTTGCCCGGTGAGGAGATGCAGGTTCGCATTATCCAGGAGGGTAAAGAGTTCGGGCAAGGCCTCGGCTTCCTTGACGATGGAACGATGATCGTGGTAGAAAATGGCCTGCGCTACATTAATAGCAGCATTATGGTAGTAGTTACCAGGGTACTGCAAACAGCGGCGGGGCGAATGATCTTCGCTCACCCCAAAGCGGAGTAAATGATGGAAAAGGTTGGCGCCATCGTAGTCGCTGCTGGCATAGGCAAGAGAATGGGCGGGACAGATAAGATCTTCGCCAACTTAGCGGGCAAACCTCTTTTGGCCCATACCGTTGATGTATTCCAAAGGTGTCCCGCAATTGACCAGGTGGTTATTGTATTACACGAGGATAGGCTGCAAGAGGGATGGCAGCTTATCAAGGAGAATCGATGGTCCAAGGTTAGTGATGTATGTCCCGGTGGAGTACGCCGCCAGGACTCGGTAAAGGAGGGTTTGCAAAAGCTCTGCGACTGCCAGTGGGTTGTGATACATGATGGGGCTCGTCCCTGCCTCAGCCAGACCCTGATTGATGAAGGGCTCGATGAGGCCCGTCAGAGCGGCGCTGCTGTCCCTGCCCTATCCGTAACCGATACCATAAAAGTCGTTGACTCAGACTCATTCGTTGTAGAAACGCCGCTCCGTCAGCATCTCAGGTCGGTACAGACCCCTCAGGTGTTTCGATACGATATAATAAATGAGGCCTATCGCAGGTCTGATAGTGATGTTACCGACGATGCTACTCTCGTGGAGAACCTTGGGTACAGGGTTAAGGTCTATCCAGGCTCTGATACCAACATCAAGGTGACTACTCCCGAGGATCTATACCTGGCAGAGACCTTTATAAAAACAAGGGGCGAGGTTAGTGAATAACCTCGATGTTTGATATAGTACGCCTGTAAATGATAAGAGACCGCTGAAAAAGAGGTGCAGGATACTTCCTGCCGGGGGTCTGGGGGTGTCCCCCAGCTTTAGAAATCCCCCAAGATTGGGGGATATAGGGGGTTGATTGAGAGTATTTCAGCAGTCTCTTATATTATGGTAGTTCGGAAGGCGTAGTGATGCTTTTTGGTTCCTCGGGAATACGCGGTGTAATAGACAAGAAATTCCTCGAGCTAGTGTTCGAGATAGGGCTTTCTGTGGGTAGCTCTTATTGTCCAGTGGTAGTAGGCTGTGACACTAGGACATCAGGCAGTGCTTTCAAACATGCTTTCATCTCTGCTGTACTCGCTGCGGGCTCAAGATGCTACGATGCCGGCACCATCCCCACACCCACGTTGGCCTATGCTGCCGGTAAATTCGCTGCTGGCGCTATGATCACTGCCTCCCATAATCCGCCGCAATATAACGGCACCAAACTGTTGAACCCGGATGGATCTGCCTTCGATGCTGCCCAAAGAGAGCGCATAGAGGAGATGATCGCGAACCGGGGTGTGGGGCTGGCATCCTGGGAGGCTATGGAGATCTCAAGAACCTACCCACAGGCAGTTGAGGAACACGTCGAGCGCGTGCTACAGGACTTTGGCAGCGAAATGAAGCTAAAAGTTGTTGTAGATTGTGGCTGTGGCGCTGCCTCTCTAGTCACCCCTTATCTATTGAGGCGGATGGGGTGTGAGGTACTAGCACTCAACTGTGATCCTAGCGGCCATTTCCCCAGGGACATAGAGCCGGTCCTGGAGAATCTTGGTACGTTAGTGCAAGTAGTGAAGGCAACTGGTGCCGATTTGGGTATTGCCCATGATGGAGACGGCGACAGAATGGTAGCCATAGACGATGCTGGTAGATTGATTCCAGGAGACAAGCTATTGATCCTGTTCGCCCGAGAGCTCGGGGCTGGCCAGGTTGTGGCCACGGTGGATGCCTCTATGGCAGTAGAGGAGTCAGGCTTCGAGGTAATAAGGACCAGGGTGGGGGATGCCTTTGTCTCCGATGAGCTTAAGCTGGGAGGGGATTTTGGTGGAGAGCCATCGGGATGCTGGATCTTTCCCTCTGTATCTTATTGCCCGGATGGTATCTACGCCGCTGCTCAAATCATCCGAATAGCCTGCGAGAAAAGGCTTACAAAGCTGGTCGATGACCTGCCATCATACCCGATCCTTCGAGGAAGTGTTACAGGGGAGGGGGTTATAATTGAAAAGTTGGAACAGAGATTGATGGAAAATGAACCCATTTCAATAAATACGATCGATGGTCTTAGGCTTTCGTTCGATGACGGGTGGCTCCTGATAAGGCCCTCCGGTACCGAGCCTAAAATAAGGTTGACTGCCGAGGCTAGGAGCGAGGCCAGGGCACAGGCACTATATGATCTTGGCATTGAGGCTATCAGGGAGTGTACAAGGAAGTAGGGGATGAAGGCGGTTATTTTAGCTGCAGGGGAAGGGAACAGGATGCATCCCCTTACCTATACCCGGCCCAAAGTAATGCTCCCTTTAGCCAATAAGCCTATTTTGGAACACTTACTGCTAGAGGCCAGGGAGGCAGGCATACGGGAATTCGTCTTCGTTGTAGGTTACCGCGGTGACACTGTACGTCGCTTTTTTGGTAACGGCGACCGTTGGCAGGTGAGTATAGAATATGTTACACAGAGAAAGCAGCTAGGTACCACTGATGCACTGAGGATGGTTGAGAGATTTATTGATGGGAAATTCCTGTTGATAAACGGTGATGTAATTGTAGGGGGGGAATACATACGTAAAATCGCTGCTAAAAACGAGATCAGCTTGAGCCTGGTCGAGGTAACAAACCCACGGGATTTGGGCGTGGTAGAGGTGGAGGAGGGCCAAGTGGTGCGCATATATGAGAAGGTAGCAAATCCACCGTCCAATCTGGCCAATGCCGGTCTATACCTTCTCACTGCGGATATTTTCGCTGCCGCATCAGGGATCAAGAAATCACCCCGCGGCGAGTACGAGATCACAGATGCCCTACAACTGCTGATAGACGAGCAGCATAGGGTATCCTATGAAATAATCGACAATTGGCTTGACTTGAGTTACCCTTGGGATTTGTTGGCGGGAAATGAAGCTCTTATGTCGAGGGTTATACCGCAGAACCTGGGGTTGGTCGAGGAGAATGCGGTAATAAAGGGCATGGTATCAATTGGGAAGGGCACGGTTATTAGGGCTAATTCATATATTATAGGACCAGTAGTGATCGGGGAGAACTGTGAGATAGGTCCTAACTGTTATATTCGCCCCAGCACGTCTATTGGCGATAACTGCCATATCGGCAGCTCTGTGGAGGTAAAAAACTCCATAATCATGGGGGACAGCAAGGTCCCGCACCATAACTATGTGGGGGACAGCGTCATCGGGGAGGGGTGCAATCTTGGCGCCGGTACCAAGGTCGCAAATCTAAGGCTTGATAAGAAAGTAATCACGGCGATGGGCATCGATACCGGCAGACATAAGCTGGGGGCAATTTTAGGGGATGGTGTCCAGACCGGGATTAATGCCTGCATCGATGTTGGTAGCCTCATAGGAAATGATACCTATATAGGTGCTGGTGCGCTGGCAAGCGGCGTAATAGCGCCTAACTCAAGGATATACGGATAGGGTAATAAGCATGTTTATTAGGGGTTTATTATGAGAATTGAGTATGCGGTAATACTGGCTGCTGGTGAGGGACAGAGGCTCAGGCCATGTACTGTCCTTAAACCAAAGGTAATGATTCCCATAGCCAATAAACCTATACTGCAATATGTGGTCGAGGCTCTGGCGGTAAACGGTGTGCGCCATATAGCAATGGTAGTTGGCTACAAAAAGGAACAGGTTCAAGACTATTTCGGCTCCGGGGAAAAGCTCGGTGTGGAGATCGATTATATTGTGCAGAAGCAGCAATTGGGCACTGCCCATGCCCTGTTGCAAGCGAGGGATATTGTTGGGGATAGATTCTTAGTTCTTCCCGGGGATAACATCATCAAGCCTAATACCATTGCTCAGCTTATAGAGGCGAAACCAAGCATTATCCTGGTAAAAAAGCAGGAGAATATATCCAAGTATGGCGTGGTGACTGTAAGGAGGAGGATGGTTGAGGATATCGTGGAAAAGCCCCAGGAAACGGCGAGTAGGTTAGTGAACACTGGTATTTATGCCCTTGATCGGGACGTATTCGAGTTTATGGACGGGGAGACTGAACTCCCGATGGTTCTCAGGAATATGATTGGTCGAGGTAGCAAGATAGCAGCTCAAGAAACAGAGGATACTTGGCTCGATGCCGTGTACCCCTGGGATCTCCTGATGTTAAACGATATAGCGTTGGGTTCTATATCATCAGGCATTGCGGGCACCGTTGAGAAAGGCGTCACCATGAAGGGCACGGTATGCATCGGGAGGGGGACAGTGATCAGGGCTGGATGCTATCTGGTGGGGCCGCTGGTAATCGGGGAAAACTCGGAGATAGGCCCGTACACCTGTATATTTCCTGCAACCAGCATTGGAGATTATGTGACCATATCTCCTTTCTCCAATGTCAGAAACAGCGCTATAGGAAACGGCGTACGTATAGGTCCTGGTTCTATACTTGAAGACTCAATTGTCGATCGAGGATCGGTTATCGGCGGGCACTTTTCGGCCTATAGCGGCAGGGCGGTGATAGAGATCGAAGGGGAATATCATAATGTAGATACCGGAGTGGTTGTGGGTGAGCATTGCGCAATAGGGAATAATGTGATAGCTCGATCAGGGGTTATTCTCGGCAATCTCTCCAAGATTGATACATTGAATGTGCTCTCAGGCAAGTTACCAGATCAAAGCCTCGTGATGTAATAATGTGTGGCATCGTAGGTTATATCGGAAATAGAAATGCTCAACCCATACTACTCCAATCCCTTGGGAGATTGGAGTATAGGGGATATGACTCCTGTGGCATAGCCGTCCTGAGCAGTACGGTTAAAGTTTACAAGGATGCGGGAAGGGTATATCAACTGGGGAAAGCATTACCTAAAAACAACAGTAAGCTTGGCATCGGTCATTCTAGATGGGCGACCCATGGCAAGCCCTCAAAAATAAATGCTCACCCTCATACAGATTGTACAGGCAGGATCGCTGTGGTGCACAATGGCGTAATAGACAATTTCCAGCAACTTAAAGACAAGTTAATTGAAGAGGGACATCGATTTCGCTCAGAGACAGACACCGAGGTAATCCCGCACCTGATCGAAAGTTATTATCAGGGTGATCTGGAGCAGGCGGTCCAGAGGGCTCTAGTTGATTTGCGTGGTTCCTATTCACTGGTCGTGCTGGCAGCTGACCATGAAGAGCTACTGGTAGCTAGAAATGAGAGCCCGCTCGTATTAGGTGTTGGAGATGGGGAAAACTTCGTTGCTTCAGATGTACCTGCATTGCTGGACTATACTGATAGGGTGATATATATGGAGGATGGGGATGTTGGTGTTATTACTGCGGATGAGATAAGGCTCGTAAACCGTGACCAGAAGGTGAGCAGGGATACGAACGTGATCCCCTGGACCATAGATGATGCCCAGAAGGGTGGATATGACCACTTCATGCTCAAGGAGATCCACGAGCAGCCCAGGGTGATAAGGGATACTGTGGCGGGATATCTATCGGAGATAGAGCCAGTGATAGACTTAGGTTTAGAGAGCACTCAATTCGAGGACATCTTGCTCCTGGCTTGCGGCACCTCTTATCATGCCTGTTTGGTAGGTAGATATTTACTGGAGAGGCTAGCTCGAATACCGGTGAGAGTGGAGATAGCTTCCGAGTTCAGCTACTCTGATGCTGTATTGGGCGAAACTTGGGTAATTGGAATTACCCAATCCGGCGAGACTGCTGATTTGCTGGGTGCTTTAAAAAAGGCGAAACAATTAGGATGTAGAACCCTTGCGATTACCAATTGTTTTGGAAGCAGTGCCACCCGCATTGCCGATCAAACTTTCTACATCAGGGCCCAACCGGAGATAAGCGTAGCTGCTACCAAGAGCTTCGTCGCTCAGCTAATGGCGATGTATCTAATTGCTCTATCTGAGGCGAAAATGGATATCAAATCACGCGAGGACTTGACCAGGGAACTAAGTGTATTGCCCGACAAAGTACAGCGGATATTGGATGACGAGGAGCAGATCGCGCGGCATGGCAAATATCTGTCAACTTATGATAACGCCTTCTTTGTTGCCAGGGGCATCAATTTTCCAATGGCCCTTGAAGGGGCTTTGAAGCTGAAAGAGATATCCTACATCCATGCCGAGGGCTATCCTGCAGGAGAGCTCAAGCATGGCCCTTTTGCGTTGCTCACACCGAATACGCCAGTCATCGCTATTGTTGCTAAGGATGATACGTATGAAGCAATGCTGGCCAACATAAAGGAGATAAAGGCCAGGGAATCACCGGTAATTGCCCTGGCTGATGAAGCCGATGAGGACATAGATAAGTTTGTAGATGAGGTAATAAGGGTTCCCAGTGTTGATTCTATATTCTCCCCGGTGGTAAACTCGGTTGTCCTGCAACTCCTGGCCTACTATGCTGCCAGAGAAAGGGGCTGCTCAATAGATATGCCGAGGAACCTGGCGAAGAGCGTTACTGTGAAGTGATGATTCGTCATAGGTAGCCAGGAGAACATGAAGCCCCCAATTGTACCCATAACGGTGCACAAAGGAAAGAATGACGAATAACCCGATGAAAGCTTTAATATTAGCCGGTGGCAAAGGCACGCGACTCAAGCCACTAACCAATACCATTGCCAAGCAGCTTATACCGGTAGCCAATAAACCAATTCTTTTCTATGTTATGGATCAGGTAATAGAATCGGGTATAACCGACATTGGCATTATCGTTTCACCGGATACGGGCAGCAGGATAAAGGAAGCTATTGCGGATGGCTCGCAATGGGGGGCCGAAGTTACATACATCTTACAGGATGAGCCATTAGGGCTTGCTCATGCTGTAAAAACAGCACAGGATTTCATCGGTGACTCTAACTTTCTAATGTTCCTCGGCGATAATCTGCTTCAAGGCGGCATTAAGGCTTTTGTTGACGAATTCAACAGCTACAGACCTGATGCTTTAGTTCTGCTGAAGGAGGTTGCTGACCCCCGTCTCTTTGGTGTGGCTGAGCTTGATGCCTCGGGCAAGGTAGTGCGTCTAGTGGAAAAGCCGAAACAGCCAAAAAGCAACCTGGCTCTGGTTGGTGTCTATCTCTTCACACCTGAAATTCACAAAGCG
>JAIWEW010000053.1:0-7693 GCA_048632005.1 bacterium | reverse complement strand
GCCGACTGGATCTTATATGAGACGTCCCCTGTAAAGAACGAACCGATTAAATTTATAGACGACGGCGAATATAAATGGATTTACGAAGTAGATGAACATTGGGCTGCTAAGTATCAAACAGAGGATGTGGTGCACCAGGTTGAAGAGCACATGCTGTGGTTTTCCGAAAATTACTATGGCAACATGTCAGAAGACGCTATACTCTCTGAGATGCAGGCTGCTTGTGAGATTGATGCGCACTGTTCTAGCGTGGCTATCACCGACCACGAAACCGTTGATGGGCAACTTTGTACAAAGTACACCTACAGCGCTTATGATGATGCTGCTATTGTCTATTGGATAGCGAACAGCGGTTATCTTGTACAGGTCGAGTATACAGATACCACGGGTTGGACTACAACTATGAAATTTACCGACATAGACCTGAACCCGAGTATATCCGACGATATTTTCGACATCAGCAAGGTGGCACCAGGCGCTATAATAGTAGACATGACAGCGTCGTGAGACTCAGAGGTTAATATCGGTACAGCTGGAACCTTTTCAGGAAGCTTGAACTATGAGAGCATTATGTAGAGTCAAGATACCAATTATTCTTGTCGGTTTGCTTGCGCTCTGTCTGCATATGTCATGTGCTAATACCGGTGAAATTATTACTTTTCCCGATACCAACCTTGAGGCTGCGGTTCGCAGAGCGATTGATAAGCCGACTGGATCTATATCTAAATTCGACCTTGAAGGCCTCACCGAGCTCGATGACAACGGAAGCGGTATCATCGACCTAACTGGTTTGGAATACTGTGTTAACCTGGCTACGCTAAATATTACAAGGAATCAGGTTAGCGACATCTCCCCACTCTCTGAACTTACAAAGCTTACTACCCTACGCCTTGAGTACAACGAGAAGATAACAGACATCTCTGCACTCGCAAATCTCACGAATCTTACGCATCTAAATATTAAATACAATAAGATAATAGACATTATTCCAATTTCTAACCTCACAAATCTGACCGAATTAACGATTCATAAGAATCACATAGACGACTTCTCCCCTCTCTCTAACCTCACCAACCTGATAACTCTATCTGCAGGGAGGAATCCGGCAAGCGATATATCCTCGCTTTCTAACCTCACAAATCTGACGGTGCTCGCCCTCGACATGTCTGAGGTAATAGATATTTCTCCTCTTGCCAATCTTACTGGCCTGACCAGTCTCGACCTTTACCAGAACCGGATAAGCGATATTTCCCCCCTCTCGAATCTCACAAACCTCACTAGTCTCACACTTCACGACAATGAAATAGGCGACCTCCATCCTCTTGCTGCCCTTACAAATCTGGAATATCTCACACTTTTTGGCAATCGGATAAGCGATATCTCCCCCCTAGCAAATCTAACAAGCCTCACTCGCGTCGACCTTTATCACAATGGGATAAGCAACATTACTCCGCTTGCTAACCTCATAAATGTGGAATTAATCACTCTTATGCATAATCAGATAAGCGATATCTCCCCATTACTGAGTCTAAGCGGTCTCGACCCGGCAAACGCTGTGGATTTACGTGGGAACCCACTGAGTGAAACCTCGATCAACGTCTATACACCTCTCCTTGAGCAAAGAGGTTTGCATATAATATGGGATCCACAGACTACACCGTAGATACCAATGCTGACCCCAACACCTGAAAAGGAATAACTCTTCTCGTTTGGGAGGTAAACACCCCCCGATGGACTCCTTGCAGCTGAAGGACAATATACTATGAGACTGCTGGAAATAAGGTGCAGGATACTTCCTGCCGGGGGTCTGGGGGTGTCCCCCAGCTTCAAAAGTCCCCCAAGACTGGGGGATATAGGGGGTTGATCAAGACTATTTCAGCATTCTCACCATATCAAGACGAGGCAAATGTATACCTCTATCTCCAGAAACGATCCGATACCTCGTGCAAACAGGAGATATGAAGCGCCAAGATTGGTAACCTTGATACGACGCCAGGCGACCTTACAGGTAAGAAGCATCTCCTCTTCAGTTGCGGCAATTAAGTTCAGGGTGCTATAATCCCATTTAGTCTGTTTCATATGGCTTTGGAGATGGAACGAGGGTTATTCATTACAGTTATCGGCGCCAGCGATTGCTCCGCCGAGGAGACCAGGCTCGCCGAGGAGGTGGGATGCGAACTAGCAAGGCGCGGTGTCACTCTAATCTGCGGCGGCCTGGAGGGGGTGATGGAGGCAGCATGTCGTGGGGCCGCCTCTCAAGGTGGTGTCACTATCGGCATTCTGCCCGGTAACAGCCGTAAGGATGCCAATGCTTACGTTCAAATCCCTATTGTTACCGGCATGGGTTATACCAGAAACGCCATCGTCGCCAAGTCAGGTCAGGCGGTGATCGCCATCGGCGGCAGCTACGGGACCCTTTCCGAGATCGCCTATGCGCTGCAAAGTGGCACCCCTGTTATCGGCCTGGGTACCTGGTCGCTAGCCAGGGGAGGGGTAACGGAAAGCTCAATAATCGTGGCGCTAAATCCAGTGGATGCTGTGGAAAAGGCCCTCGGTTTAATAGGGAGGGGCTAATCAATGAATTGGAATGCCAGGTATAATGAGAACCTGGATTGCAACCTAATTTGGCTTAGGGTAATAAGGGCGAAAATGGTGAAAGGAGGTGGAAAGGATGGCAGTTATTGAAGAATTAAGTGCCAGGGAGATCCTCGATTCTCGTGGCAATCCCACGGTGAAGGTTGACGTAATGCTCTCCGATGGTACGTTGGGGCACGCCGCGGTACCCTCCGGGGCCTCTACCGGAACCCACGAGGCACTGGAGCTCCGCGATGGAGATAAGAGTCGGTTCGGTGGGATGGGTGTGCTCCGGGCGGTAAAGAATGTTGAAGAGGATATCGAATCTGCCCTAATCGGGATGTCTTGCCAGGAACAGGCGGCGATCGATGAACGGATGATCGAGCTCGATGGCACCCCGAACAAATCGCGGCTCGGCGCTAATGCTACGATAGGTGTCTCCCTCGCTGTCGCTCACGCCGCAGCCAACTTCCTGGAGCTCCCTCTATATCACTACCTCGGTGGCGAAGAGGCATGCACCCTACCCGTGCCCATGATGAATATCCTAAACGGCGGAAAGCACGCCATGGATGCGACCGATTTCCAGGAGTTCATGATCGTCCCACTGGGAGCACAGAGCTTTGCCCTTGCCCTCCGCATGTGCGCTGAGATTTATCAGACCCTCAAGGGAGTGCTCCATAGCAAAGGCCTGAGTACCAATGTCGGCGATGAAGGCGGTTTCGCCCCCTCCTTAAGCTCCAACATAGAGGCAGTGGAGCTGGTACTCGCCGCTATCGAAGCGGCAGGCTATAAGCCGGGCGCCGATTGCTTCATTGCCCTCGACCCCGCAGCCAGCGAGTTCTACAGAGATGACAAATATATCCTCGCCAGGGAGGGTGCCTCCCTCTCCAGCGCCGAGATGGTGAATTATTATGTGAAATTGGTATCCGAATACCCCATTATCAGCATCGAGGATGGGATGGCGGAGGACGACTGGGACGGGTGGAAAATGCTCATGGATAAAGTGGGGGGGAAAATCCAGATCATGGGCGATGACCTCTACGTCACCAATGTGAAACGCCTCGCCCGCGGTATCAGTGAGAAAGCATCCAATTCCATCCTCATCAAGGTCAACCAGGTTGGCACCCTTACCGAGACCATCGAGGCTATCGAGATGGCGCAGCAGGCGGAGTGGACAGCGGTGGTGAGCCACCGTTCCGGCGAGACCGAGGATGTCACCATCGCCGACCTGGCCGTGGCCAAGAACACCGGATTCATCAAGGCAGGCGCCCCCTGCCGCTCAGAGCGCGTCGCCAAATACAACCGCCTGATCAGCATCGAGGAGGAGCTTGGAGAGCGCGCCCGCTATCCCGGCATGGCAGCGCTATACAATTTGGGTAAATGACCACAATCGGCATAACCACCACAGTCCCTACAGAGGTACTCCTGGCGGCAGGCTATCAGCCTGTCGACCTGAATAATCTCTTCATCTCTGACCCGGACCCCGAGCGACTGGTGGATATCGCCGAGCGGGCGGGCTTCCCCATCAATTGTTGCACGTGGATTAAAGGTATCTACGGTGTTGTTATGGATCAGGGTATCGATACGGTGCTCTGCGTCACCAGCGGCGATTGCTCCAATACCATCATGTTAATGGAGGTGCTAAAACTCAAGGGGCGCAACGTAATCCCCTTCGCCTACCCAGACCACCCCGATGTTTCGCAGATGCAGTACACTCTTGAATCCCTTGCCAAGACACTAAATACAACTTTGGATGCGGCTGAAGAAGCGAGGGTGAAACTCGAAAAAGCAAGGAGGCTGGCGCATGAGCTCGATGAGCTTACCTGGAGAGGGAACGTGGTCAGCGGCTGGGAGAACCACTTCTGGCTTGTCTCCAGTTCCGATTTTATGGGAGATATCGATGAATACGAGAGACAGCTGGATCAGCTTATAACTGAATGTCATGATCGAGAAGAACGGGGAGAACGACAGGAACGAAAAAAGGGAAATATATTGCGCCTCGCCTATATCGGCGTGCCCCCTATCTTTGCCAGGGACCTATACGATTTTGTGGAGAGCCAGGGGGCCAGGGTAGTATTCAACGAAATCCAGCGCCAATTCGCCATGCCCAACCCGGGTAATTTGCAAAACTCTCTCGCCGAGCAATATTCAAGCTACACATACCCCTATTCCCTATCCGACAGGCTTAACGACATCCTGCCCCAGTTGCAAGATCGCCGGGTAGATGGGGTAATCCATTACGTTCAAGCCTTCTGTCATCGCGGAATTGGCGATATCATATTTCGCCATCACATCGACCTACCCATCTTGACACTGGAGGGAAATAACGATTATCTGCTCACCCAGCACCTGAAGACCAGGATCGAGGCCTTTACGGACATGGTAAGGCGCCGTGCACAAGCTCCACTCGCCAGCAGAAGGTAATAATATTTCCGTAAGAATATAAAAGGAGTACGAAATGACAACAAAGATCGGCATCAACGGCTTTGGGAGAATCGGGCGTCAGGTTCTCAGAGCGGTAAATGAAAACTATGCTGGAACGCTTGAGGTGGTCGCCGTCAATGACCTTTGCGATACCAAAACCAACGCCCATCTCCTCAGACATGACTCTAACTACGGCGCATATCCGGGGAAGGTGGAGGCCACAGAGGACGCCATCGTCGTAGACGGCAAGGCGGTAAAGGTGCTTTCCGAGCGCGACCCAGGTAAGATCGCCTGGGCCGACTATGGGGTCGAGGTGGTGATAGAGTCCACCGGGCTCTTCACCGATGCAGCAAAGGCGGCTGCCCACCTGGAGGGCGGGGCCAAGAAGGTGATCATCTCCGCTCCAGCGAAGGGGGAGGACGTGACCATCGTCCTGGGGGTCAATGAAAGCCACTACGACCCGAAGAAGCATCGCGTCATATCCAATGCCTCCTGCACCACTAACTGCATTGCCCCCGTGGTCATGGTGCTCCACAAAGCCTTCGGCGTGGAAAAAGGGCTGATGTCCACCATCCATGCTTACACCAACGACCAGCGTATCCTGGACCAGTTCCATAAGGACCTGAGGCGAGCGCGGACGGCGGCGATGAATATCATTCCCACCACTACAGGCGCCGCTAAGGCAGTAACCGTGGTTATCCCCGAGCTGGAGGGAAGGATTCACGGCATGGCCTACCGCGTGCCCGTCCCCACCGTCTCCGTGGTGGACTTCGTCGCTATGCTGAGCAAAGATGTACAAGCGAATGAAGTGAATGAGGCCTTCAGAAAAGCCGCCACCGGTCCCTTAAAAGGCATCCTCGAATTCTGTGAGGAGGAACTGGTGAGCATGGACTTCAAGGGAAACCCGGCAAGCTCTATTTTCGATGCCCCTGCGACGATAGTGATAGGGGGCAATATGGTAAAGGTGCTCGCCTGGTACGATAATGAATGGGCTTATAGCTGCCGCGTCGCCGACCTGGTAGCCTTTATTGTGGAGAAAGGTCTTTAGTTTTTTGAATCAACAAAGGTTACACGGGAGTTTAAAATCACTAATGAGCATGAGCTAGTAATTCATGCGGAACCAGGATTATGACGTTAAAATGATAGGTGTAGAGCAATGGAGGCTAATCGGCAAAGAGCTGGTAACTCATATTCCCTTTACCGCTTTCGGAGCTGTAACGGCGATTGTCTTTATGTTGATTGTAATCTGGGGCGACTTTCTCGACACGGTTTCCCGCTCCTCCGAGACGATTTTTTACATCCTCCATCCCGCACATATCGTCTTGAGCGCTGTGGTAACCACCGCGATATATAAAACGCTCGGTAACGGAAAACTCTGGGCAGTGATCCTGATCGGTTTCACCGGCAGCATCGGCATCGCTACCCTGAGCGATTCAATCATTCCCTATCTGGGAGCGTGGCTGGCTGTCTTACCGGGCAGGGAACTCCACATCGGTTTCATTGAAGAACCATGGATCACTATCCCCCCGGCATTTTTAGGCATCGCAATCGGTTTCTGGAGACCGATCACCAAATTCCCTCACGCCGGTCACGTTCTGATCAGCACCTGGGCCTCACTATTCTTTATTATTATGGCATTGGGGGAAACAGTAACTTGGCTGCAATATCTTACCATCTTTCTCTTCCTATTCCTTGCCGTTTGGATTCCCTGCTGCATGAGCGATATCATTTATCCCCTGCTATTCGTTAGAGGGGCTAAATTCCATCATCACCATTAAATCGAATCTAGCGAAATGCGCTGATTTAATATATAATCGAGACACAACCGTCTAGCTAGGAGGAATTTCCATGCGCGTTCTTCTCATGAGCACTCCTTACCCACTTGAAGAAAACCCTATCCCCCCCCTCTCTCTAAGCTACCTGGCCGCAGTACTACAAAGTGAAGGTATTGAGGTACAGATCCTGGACCTTCTGGTGTCCCAGCACTCAGCCCGCAAAATCAGGGATAAGCTTGCGGAATATCAACCCCAAATGGTCGGCGCTACCTGCGTAACCCTGAATTCCACTATTGCCGCCAGAAACCTGAAGGTATGCAAGGATTTTGATCCCGGCATCGTTACCATGTTAGGTGGCCCACATGCCAGCTTCGCCATCAAGGAAACTCTCCTTCGATCCCGCTGGATCGATGTGGTAATCATCGGGGAGGGAGAGCGGACAATAGTTGAGCTGGCAAGGACGCTGGAGAAAGGTAAAGACATCCAGCAGGTAGCGGGGATTGCCTTCCGCGAAGATAACCGGGTGGTAAGAACTGAGCCCCGCCCCCTTATCGAGGATCTGAATGAGCTTCCCAGCCCGGCACGCCACCTCTTGCCCATCTCCAAATACCATGCTATCGGTGCGCCCTGCACTATAGTCACCAGCAGGGGCTGTCCCTACAAGTGCATCTTCTGCTCGGGGCCGCGACTCTTCGGGCGGCGTGTTCGTTTCCGCGACCCTATGCTGGTGGTAGATGAGATAGAGCAGATCCATAAAGTGTTTGGTTTTAACTGGTTAAATATCGTCGATGACACTTTCACCCTCAACCACCGCCATGCACACGCGGTGTGCGATGAAATCATGAGGCGCAACTTGAAGCTCGAGTGGACTGTCTTCGCCCGTGCCGACACCGTAACTGCCGATATACTGAAGAAAATGA
>JAIWEW010000052.1:0-7716 GCA_048632005.1 bacterium | reverse complement strand
TGATTGAAAGGATATCGATTATTTATATCACCTGTTGTTGCCATCACACCTCCCTCTCAAACAGCTCTACACCAATCCCATGGAATCGAAGAACCTGGAGAACATCTCCTTTATCTCGGCTGTCGTTGTGTACCTCTCGTCAAAATTGTCCATCCCGATATGCATAAACGGGACCCCGAGCTCGCGACACGTCTCTCTCATCATACCAATGTTTGCAGAACCATCCTTGTGGCCCATATGGCCGGGCCAGACGACACAATCTATTTTGTAGTCTTTGACTACATGCCTGATGTCACCGATCCAGTTATCTGCCACACCCCGTGCCTGCCTCATCATCGGGGCGTCACACAAAGCCCTCTTAGCCAGTCCCTCGAGCATGGTTTTCTCGCTTGAGGTGTCAATCAGCGTGTAGGGGGTATAGCCGAACATGTCCATAACGACGACCGCCCCATACTCCTGCTCCAACCAGGGAAAGAGGTCAAGGCTTAAGCCCAAAGACACAACGTCAAACCAGAAAATCCTTACCCTCTCATTCTCCACCTTGCCCTTTCCCTCTCGCACGAGCTGCTCAGCGTCGGCAACGAGGTCCCTGAACCACTGAGTGCCTTTGGGGCTACCGACCAGGATGTTCATAGCTACACCGAAGGCTTGCAGTCCTACGCCGAAGCCGTGGGGACAGGGCACCGCTCGCCTCAGCTCGTTATACTCTATCCACAGCGCGAACATCTTATTTGACTCCTCTATGACCTCCCGAAGTCTGTCCATATCCAGCTTGCGCCCGGTGTGCTCCTCAAGGAAGGAAATCATTTGCTTGGTTTCGTTAGCATAGTAATCCAGACTTCGCTCATCATTCCAATAGGGCGGGTCACAGCCGAACATCGGAACATGACGCCAGATTTCGTTTGTCTGCATTAATTGGTGCGCCGCCAGGGAAGCATCGCAGGGGTGAAGCATGGCGATAATCACAGTTGGCAGTGGAGCAAGGTCTTTCTCTACCCAGTATCCTGCTACCCTGAAGGCAGTGCAGAAGTCCTTTCCAAACAGGCTCTCGGTTGCATCAATCTCGTCTGGTAGGGTGGGCGACATGGCATTCGTGAACACGGGAGTCAAAAAAGTGTACCATGGGAGATCCATGGCAACGTATATCTCCGGTTGACAGCCGTAGTAGCTGGCAACGAAGGGATCGCCATTCTCAACAGCCCTTATTACCGCGTTGTGTTGCTCAACATACGCCTCAGTCAGGGGAGCATAAAGCTTATCAGTCCCCGATGGACTTTGCCCGAAGGCCTTTGCCATCGCCTCGTACGAATCGCGTTCCTCTATAAACTTTGCCAATCTCCTCATTTGTTTATCTTTTTCTGTCTCTGTAGTCATCGTCTACCTCCCTAGTGTTTCCAGGAATGCCTGGACCCTCGTTCTCAGTTGGCCGATACCGCCCAAGACGTATTCCCTATCCAACTGCATATAGGGAATACCTTCAGGCCTGAGCTCCTTGCCCAGCTGATAGTGCTCAACCGTCCATATATCACAAAAAAGTAGCCTCTCGCCAATAATCGCGTCCACCTTGAAATCCCGGATCATCTCCCTGACCAAAGCGGCCCTTCGTGGGTAATCCTGGAACATTCGCGGACAGGAATAGCGGTCTGCGATGTAGTATTGAGCAAGAGCCTGTAAGGGGTCGCCTGCCTTCTCATCCACATCGTTCCAGAAAATTCTGGTGCCAAAGCATAGCATGTCGGTGACCACCAGGCCGCCTTGCTCCTCAATGACTTTAATGTAGCCGGGGTCATCAAGTATGCCGCCCGTTATCATCAATCTCGCCCGGTAATCCTTGATGCCCTCCGCCCCCTTCAAGTCCTGCAGAAGCTCCTTCAACATCTGATTGAACCGCTCCCGGGGCATGGCTGTGCTGGCGACAACGACGGCCAGTACCTCGGCCCCAGTAATCGGCGGGTTATCCTGCTTCCTGAGCTCGTAAAGCTGCCTCAAAAGGCGCCGTGTCTCGTTATGGGTCTTTATCGCCTCCCGCAGCTTATCATCGGTAATGGTTATGCCCAGGTGCTTCTCCAGCGCCTCCTTGATAATCACCATTTCGTCCCGATACCATGCCACCTGCGGCTCACCGGTCTTCTTGGGAAGGCTCATAATGTGCGCGAAGGGGGTGTCCACCTTGCGCTTCCAGTTATCGTAGATGCGGCGGGCGTGGTCGCAAGTGTTGAGCCAAACAGCCCCTTCAATAAAGTCATAGTCGCCCCGCAGTCCCATGTTTAAGCTGTGCCGGGTGAAACTGCAAATGATACTGGCCATATAAGTATCTGCCAGCTCCGTCCCGGTGCTGCCTGTCCCTCTAGCCCGGAAGGGCACCATGCCGGCAGCGGTGATGATCTCCTCCGGCCCACAGGAACAGAAGAGCGCCATCACCTTGCCCCCCTGCTCTATCCACTTCTTCAGTTCAGGGTTAACGAGGGTCTCGGCTGCTTCCTGGAATTGCTGTAATGCCTTCGATTTCACCTTTGTTTCCAATTCATTTTCCCCCTTTCGAGGCGATCCTTTTCATGGTCGCCACGCTCAATTTCTGCCGATGGACGCTGCTTACCAGTATTCAAGGAGAGATTCCCGTAGTAAACTGCACGGAATTATTACCGCATTATACGGTGCATCGGGCATCAATACCTCCTTATTAAGTAGTCGGTGAAGGAAGTCTACATCAAGAGCCTGTAATTGTCAATGCAAGTTGACAAGAAGGTCATCCTGTGCTATAGATACCTACACGATTCTATTATACTGGATAAGGTATGTGATAGACTTCCCTTCGCAAGATATATGTCAAGTGGGATACTAATGTAAAGGAGGAGTGAATGTCGCTTGGAAGACCAGTAAAAGTAGAACCTGGTGAAAAGGTAGTGCGGACAGTCAGTCCCTTTGCCTGCGGACCTGGCTGTGGAATGCTGGCTCATGTCAAGGATGGCGTCCTGGTCAAGCTTGAGCCTGGCGATTTTCCGGAAACCGGCCATATCTGCGCGCGGTGCTTGTCTGCCGTCAAGATGGTATACCACCCAGACCGGCTGAAGTATCCCATGAAGCGCCAGGGAGCCAGGGGTGAGGGTAAGTGGCAGCGCATATCCTGGGATGAAGCCCTGGATACGATAGTGCAAAGGTTCAGGGAGATCAGCGACAGGCACGGTTCCAGCTCCGTGGCCTGGACGATGGACTTCATGGCGCTCATGACCACGGATTCCTTTATGGGATTTATAGGTGCCTGTCAGGGGACCTTTCTCTTGCCGTGGGGCTACGGGGATTCAGGCGGTGTCTGTAACGACACGGTCTGCTTTGGATCCCCCTGGTGCTACGGGGAGGACTATACCACAAGGTTCGATAACATCGCCTTTTGTCTAAACTGGGGAGGCAATGCCGCCGAAACCGACTCTTTCAAATGGCGCAGGATCAGGGATGCCAAGGAGAGTGGGGCTAGGCTAGTCGTTATTGACCCCTTATTCAGTACCACGGCATCCAAGGCGGACGAGTGGGTACAGATCAGGCCAGGCACCGATGCCGCCCTGGCTTTGGGAATGATGAATGTCATACTCGATCGTAAGCTAGAGGATATCCCTTTCATCACGGAATCCACCGTAGGACCTTTCCTGGTGCGTAGTGACAACGGTATGTTCTTGAGAGAGAGGGATATTACGTCACCTGAATCGGAAAAGTACGTCGTCTGGAACACCCGGAAAAATTCACCCCAAGCCTATGATTTACCGGGGGTCTCACCTGCCTTGACCGGCGTCTACCAGGTAAAGGGAGTGGAATGTAAGCCAGCCTTTCAGCTCCTGGTGGAGCTGGTACAGCAGTACCCGCCACAGCGGGCCTCTGAGATAACCGGGATCCCGACCGACACTATCATCAGTCTGGCTATTGAGTATGCAACCACAAAGCCAGCTGCCTCCTTTAGAGGAATGGGCTGCCAGAGAACCTTCCACGGTGACCTTACCTATCACGCAATAAATACGTTGGGAGCCATTACCGGCAACATTAGCGTTAAAGGTCACACCCCCTTTGAAATGAACCACCTCGCATTCATGAGCCGTGGCATTGGAAACCTTCTGCCGATTATGCAAATGTATGATGCTATCGCTAATGGGAAGCCGTTCCCCATCAGGGCGCTTTGGCTAACCAGACTAAACATGATGAATTCGCTTGCTAACTTTAACAAGATCACCAACGAGCTTATCCCCCTCCTGGAATTCATAGTTGTCACTGACCTGTTCATGACTACCAGCGCCCAGTACGCCGACATCGTTCTTCCAGCCTGCAGCATCTACGAATGTAGCGATATCTATTGGCCCATTGGCAACGGATCGCACAATTATCTCCAGTTGCAGCAAAAGGTGATAGAGCCCCTGTATGAATCCAAGTCGGACCTGGAAATCGTCGCCTCCCTGGCAAAGAGAATGGGTATGGACGATTTCCTTACCGAGAGTGCGGAGGAGCTTATCGCGCGGTTACTCGACTCGGGTCACCCTTCCATGGAGGGTATAACCTTGGAGAAGCTGAAAGAGAGCCCGATGCCACCGGCAATATCCAGTATGCCTGCCTTCGGCACCCCCTCGGGGAGGCTCGAATTCTACATAGAGCGGCTCAGGGATTTTGGACAGGAATTGCCTTTCTACATGGAACCCCTAGAGAGTCAGCGTACACCGCTGGCCCAGAAGTACCCGCTATCCCTTATCACCCCTCATCCTAAGTACCGATCTCACTCTATGTTTGCCAATATCCCCTGGATCCGAGAGCTGGATCCGGAGCCGACCCTGGAGATGAACTCGGCTGACGCCCAAACGAGAGGTATTCAGGATAGAGACCTTGTTCGTGTCTTCAACGATAGGGGTGACGTTAAAGTGAAAGTCAAACTGAACCAGGGAGTTAGGGCAGGTTTGGTCAAGCTGGAAGAGGGGTGGTGGCCCAGTGACTATGTCGAGGGTACCCACCAGGCATTGACCCACGAAACTATTAACCCGGCTCAACAGGCCGTCTTTGAGCCGAATTTTGCCTGTTACGATGTTCTGGTGGAGGTCGAACCGGCTGGGGAGGTAAAAGTAAGTGGCTAAGAGATACGGGCTAGTTATTGACCTTGAAAGATGCACTGGCTGCGACACCTGTACTATTGCCTGCAAGGTGGAGAATAAAATGGAGGTAGGTTCCGGGATGAGAGTGGAGACAGTTGGGGGTACCCATCGGGATAGCCCAGTAGGCAAATACCCTGACCTGAGCATTTATTATCTGCCCATAGCCTGCATGCACTGCGACCAACCGCCATGCCGCGATGCCTGCCATGCCGAAGCCATATACCAGCGCCCTGATGGCATAGTGCTGATAGCCGAGGAAAAGTGCGATGGCTGTCAGGAATGCTTGCCAGCCTGTCCGTACCAGGCTCTGGTCTATGATCCAGACATGAACGTTGTGCGCAAATGTAACCTTTGCTTTGAGCGATTAGACCAGGGCTTTGAGCCCTTCTGCGCTTTATGCTGTGGAGACCAGGCCATATTCTGGGGAGACCTGTCAGATCCGAAGAGCGGGGTTTCACAACTGATAGCCCAGAGGAGCGCATACATCCTCAAGCCGGAGGAAAAAACAGGGCCTGCCATTTACTACTGCCCTCCAAAGGAGCGAAGGCAGGCTAAGGGCACCCTGGGGCCCGGATAGTTAGGAATGTATCAGATTCCCCAAATCGACTTGAACTCTGCGGCTTAATGCCTCAGAAGATCTTTGCCCTTTCCTAACCGAAAGGCCCATCGAGGTTTGGCAATTCTGCCTTAACAGCTATCAGGTAACAATTGTCCAATCTGTGTAATTAAGGCCGTTTCCTACCCACTATGACGCCAACAGCGTTTCCTATCAGCTTATCAAGACCTAGCGTTAGGCACGGGATGTTGGCCGAATGCAAGTTACTGGATTTATTGCCGACGTCGCTATCTCCTCTGTGGCGAGGCAGCCGCCTATCTCATGCCGTCTTAGAAAGTTACTACTAGAATTTAATTACGCTGCGGATTACCTCCCCCTTCTTCATCGCCTCAAAGGCTTCGTTAATCTGGTCTAATTTGTAGTTTCGAGTGATGAGCTTATCGATAGGAAGCTTGCCCTCCATGAACAGATCGACATACCTTGGTATGTCCACGGGTGCTACTACGTCACCCTGGATGGTTCCGGTAATTGTCTTGCCAAGAAGGAACTGGAAGGGGGGGATAGTGAGCATGTCGACGAGGGGTGGCATTCCGGCTATGACGAGAAGTCCCCCGCTGCGAATACAGTTTAAGGCTTGAGCTATAACGTCCACATTCCCGATGCACTCGATGGCGTAGTCCGCTCCCTGACCGAGTATCTCGGGAATCTTCATCTGGGGATCGTCCTTGGAGGCATTGATTACATAGTCAGCCCCCAGCTCCTTGGCCTTTTCCAGCTTGCTGTCTAGCGTATCGATGGCTATGACCTTTGCGCCCAGCAGCTTTGCTCCCATAATGGCGCTCATCCCCACGCCGCCGCAGCCGAATATGGCGATGCTCTCGCCGGGCTTTGCCCTGGTGGCGTTGATCGCGGCGCCGATGCCTGTACTGGTGCCGCAGCCAAGGAGACATACCACGTCCATGGGGGCGTCCTCGCGGATCTTCACCGCGGAGCGCTCATGCACCACAACTTTCTCAGCGAAGCAGGCGAGTCCGAAGAGGTGATTTATTGCCTGTTCGCCTTTGTGCAGCCGTACCCCTCCCCCAGGCAGGGTGGCCATCATCTGAATCGGCAGGTTCTCCACGCAGAGGGTTGGCCTACCTGAAAGACAATAACTGCATTTCCCGCACGAGATCGTCACCATGAGTATCACGTGGTCGCCGGGCTGGACGGTGGTTACGCATGGCCCCACCTTCTCCACGACGCCTGCTCCCTCATGCCCCGGCACAACGGGTAGGGGCATGGGCATGTCGCCCTGCATAAAGTGCAGGTCGCTATGACACACGCCGGTGGCCTCCAGCTTCACCAGTATCTCATTTTCCTGAGGGTCATCGAGCGTAACATCCTCTATCTTTAGCGGGGTGTTGATATCATACAGTACTGCTGCTTTCATTTCTTATATCCTCCTTTTTTTATTTACCTTTGCTACAGTTTCACACACAGTGCATTTAGTGCTCCGAGCCTGTTCTTTGTGATAACGCAGAATCACTCCTCCTTTCCGAATATAATGGTCTCATATTCCATTACCCATAAGCCTCCTTCCTGTCCGCTAAGTACAGTGCAAGGTGGTGGTATTTTATACACTAGCGGCTAAAAAGGCAATCCCCGTGAGCGAAAGGCAAAGGGCGGACAGGAGCAGGACATTTTACCTATTTATCTCCGCCGCAATACTTTTCAAATTGACAATCCCTCGGAGGCATGTTATATTCCGCTGGAATCCAACCAAGTTTTAAGATAGCAGTATATCTGTTGCCGGGTGCGCTTGGTTTTTATATAGTAACCAGATGAACTTATAAACTTTAGGAGGAGATGTAAATGATAGGAATAACGTCGTACGGTGCCTATATACCGTGGCACCGGATAGACCGGCAGCAGTTTTTAAAAGCCTGGGGAGGCTTCGCTATGCCCGGGGAAAAGGCAATTGCCAGCTATGATGAAGACAGCCTGACAATGGCCGTTGAAGCATCTATAGACTGCCTGAGGGGCATAGATACACATACA
>JAIWEW010000051.1:0-7855 GCA_048632005.1 bacterium | reverse complement strand
TATGGGGGACACCCCCAAACCCCCGCCAGAGGGATTTCCCTCTGGACTCCCTTTATATAGCACAACCTTCCCCAGACCCCCGACGGATTGAGGGCGCACAAGCTCATATTGACGCAATTGTGAGCGATATTGTATACTAAAGCCGTTGGCCCATATTTAATATCTTCCCAATTTCCGTATTTGCAGAAATATGGCCAGTTTGAAGAAAAGGACGTATAGAAAGGAACCGTATGGCAGTAGGAATCACATCGTATGGCGCTTATGTACCCCTGCACCGAATGTCACGAGTAATATTCTACAACTCCTGGGGCGGTGCGAAGATGCCGGGGGAAAGGAGCATCTGCAATTTCGATGAAGATAGCGTGACCATGGCTATGGAATCAGCCATCGACTGTTTAACAGGCACAGACCCAAAGACAATCGATGGCCTCTTTTTTGCCACCACCACCGCTACCTACAAGGAGAGGCTGTGCGCCAGCATACTGGCTACCGCCCTTGATATGCGGCGGGATATCCGTACCATGGACATAACCGACACTCTGAGGGCGGGTACCAGCGCTGTAGCCACCGCCGCAGACACCATCAGGGCCGGCTCGGCTAAGAGCATACTGGTGGTTTCCGGCGAGCACCGCATGGCGGCTCCGGCGGGCGACTACGAAATGGCCCTGGGAGATGGCGCTGCTGCTCTCCTCATAGGTGACGATAAGGTTATCGCCACAATCGAGGGAAGCTATCATATCTCCGACGAATTCTCCGGTATGTGGCGCTCGGACCAGGATGAATTCATCCGCGCCTGGGAAGACCGTATGATCTATGACAAAGGCTACTCCCAGATACTGGCAGAGGTGATCAAGGGGCTGATGAAAAAGTATGACGCATCAGCGGGGGATTTCGCCAAGGTAGTTTACAACAGCACCCTGGAAGCCAGAAGGCACGGGCAGATCGCCAAGTCGCTGAAATTCGAGCCGGAGCAGGTGCAGGACCCTCTGTTTACCACCGTGGGCAACACCGGATCCGCCCAGGCTTTAATGCTCCTTGTGGCCGCTCTGGAGAACGCCAAGCCGGGCGATAAAATCCTGTGGGCCAACTACGAGAACGGTGGCGATGCCTTCATCCTCAAGGTAACCGACGAGATAAAGAATCTCGGGGAGCGAAGGGGAATCAAAAGGCACCTGGAGTCCAAGAAAATGCTGGAGAACAACGACCGTTACCTGCGCTGGCGCAAGCTGGTACCGATGGAGCGGGCACGCCGCTCGGAGCAGACCCCTGTATCGCTGGCGGCGCTGCACCGGGATGCCATGGTGGCCCTGGCCCTGTACGGAGTGAAGTGCACTAACTGCGGCACCCCGCAGTTCAGTCAGGGTGGCAGCTACGGCTATTTCACACCCCTGCGGGTATGCGTTGATTGCCAGGCCGTAGACCAGATGGAACCCTATAAGTTCTCCGATAAGAGAGCCAAGATATTCACATACACCGAGGACAGTCTGGCCGACAGCAACGATCCTCCCACCACCGTTAACGTGGTAGATTTCAACGGCGGCGGTCGAGCTATATTCGACATGACCGACCGCGGAGGTAAAGACATTAGCGTGGGAATGGAAGTGGAGATGACCTTCAGAAAACTCTTCACCGACCGCGGGATGCACAACTATTTCTGGAAGACACGCCCCATCAGGTGCTAAAGGTGCTAGAGAGAGGATGTAATGACAGGAAGTATTAAAGATAGAGTCGCCATTATAGGGATGGGCTGCACCCAGTTCGGTGAGCTGTGGGATAAGAGCCGCGTCGACCTGATTGTAGACGCAGCCCAGGAGGCATATAAGGATGCCGGCATAGAGCAGAAGGACATTCAGGCTGCCTGGTTCGGCAACTACTACGATACCACCGGCCTGACCGGCCAGGGCTTGGCCGGGCCGCTCAGGTTGCAGTATATACCGGTTACCCGAGTGGAGAACGCCTGCGCCACCTCCTCCGATGCCCTTCGCAACGCGTGCTATGCTGTGGCTGCCGGCATCTACGACCTGGTACTGGTACTGGGTGCCGAGAAGATAAAGGACCAGGGCTTAAGCGGGCTGGCGGTGCGGAACCTGGACATGAACGGTCTCATATTCACCATGACCATGCCGGGCATGTTCTCGATGTTAGCCACCAAGTATTTCGACCGTT
Organism: bacterium; assembly: GCA_048632005.1. Classification (GTDB taxonomy): domain Bacteria; phylum Chloroflexota; class Dehalococcoidia; order E44-bin15; family E44-bin15; genus JAAXQM01. The sequence goes on along the minus strand of JAIWEW010000051.1, from coordinate 5,689 downwards.
ATAACATCAGTCCCGAAGACGGGAAGCATATGCTGGCACACGTCTCATGGAAGAGCCACCATAACGGCACGATGAGCCCCAAGGCACACTTCCGTAAAGAGATAACCATGGATCAGATCATAAATGCCCCCATTATCGCCTGGCCTCTGGGACTCTTCGACTGCTGTGGCGTATCCGACGGGGCGGCGGCTGCTATCATTGTACCCGCAGACCAGGCCAAGAAGTACCGCGACGATCCGGTTTACATCAAAGCGATGCAGTTGAGCGTTGCGCCGGCGGACGGCAGTGCAACGGTCAAGTACGATTATACCCATGTCGAGTCCACCCGCCGCGCAGGAATTGCGGCTTACGCCGAAGCAGGCATAAAGAACCCCCGCGAGGAGATCAGCATGGCAGAGGTCCACGACTGCTTCTCCATAACAGAGGCGGTAACCATGGAGGACCTCCAGTTCAGCAAGATCGGCGGTATGAAGGAAGACATCGAGTCAGGCTTCTTCGATATCGACGGCGGATTGCCGGTGCAGACAGATGGCGGACTGAAGTGCTTCGGCCACCCCATCGGTGCCTCCGGTTTACGAATGATATATGAAATGTATAAGCAGCTTCAGGGAAAGGCCGATCAGCGCCAGCTCAAGGACCCCAAGCTGGGGTTGACCCACAACCTGGGCGGACAGCCCCCACACTGTACCATGTTTTGCGGCATCTTTGGCAAGGAGCTTGGTTGATTTTCCTTAGCTAGTTGATTCGAGGATGGGAGGAGGCCATGGCAGTAAAGGCCTTTGTTCTGATCGAGGTTACGGCAGGTAAGAGCAAGCAAGTAGTAGCTGACCTTACTGCCATACAGCAGCAGGTGAAGGAGATACAATCTGTAGATATGGTTACCGGTCCCTATGATATCATCACCGTAATGGAGGGGCCGGACATAAATGCCATCGGCAACCTGGTAACAAAGCACATCCAATCGGTTATCGGCGTTGCCAGAACGGTTACCTGCCTCACCATAAAGCTCGAATGAGAACTTTTTCCCCTTCAATAAACCATCTGGTACAAAGATGCGCATTCTCCCCTCTTCAGGAGGGAAAGGTGAAGCGTTTTATTAGTATGGATAGCGTGAAATCCAAGGAGGGAAGTAAAGCAAAATGGACTTCAAACTGACCCCGGAGCAAGAGGCACTGAAAAAGGAGTTTGAAGAGTTCTTCGAAGCGGAGATGAAGAACGCGCCCGAGGACTGGGTGTGGGGACTGGATGGGATGTATAACGACGTGGGCTGGCCGTTCAATGTGTATATGGCTAAAAGGCTGGCAGAGAAGGGCTGGCTTGTTCGGCCATGGCCCGAGGAATACGGCGGGTGCAACGCCCCTATGCTGGAGCAGCTCATCTTCAGCGATGTACTCGGCTACTATTGCGCCCCGGGGGTTGACCCCCTCGGTATCGGGATGATAGGACCCACCCTGCTGGCTATAGGGACCGATGAGCAGAAGAAAGAGCACCTTCCCCCTATCTCTAAGGCAGAAAGGTTCTGGTGTCAGGGGTGGAGCGAACCCAATGCTGGCTCCGACCTGGCCTCATTGACCACCAAAGCGGTGCAGGATGGCAACGACTGGATCCTGAACGGACAGAAGTGCTGGAACACCGGCGCTCACCGCGCCGACTGGTGTTTCACGCTCGCAAGGACCAACCCGGAGGAGAAGAGGAGCAAGGGCCTCTCCTTCTTTTTACTGGATATGAAGAGCCCCGGTGTCAGCGTAGTGCCCATCGAGGGCATGGACGGCTCCAAGCACTTCAACGAGATTTATTTTGACGACGTGCGTGTACCATCGAAGGATATTATAGGCGAGGTGAACGGGGGCTGGTTAGTCACCCAGTCCACAATGAACTTCGAGCGCTCCAGCGTGGGGGTAATGTCCGGCGCCAGCCGCGGATTAAACGAGCTGGTACAGTACTGCAAGGAGACCACGCTTAAGGGCAAACCCCTGTCCGAGAACCCTCACGTGCGCCATCGGCTGGCCCAGATAGCGATCGATATCGATGCAGGACGTGCTATGTCCTATCGTTGCGGCTGGCTGCAGGAGAAGGGGGATATGATGGCCGCGGCTTCGGCATCATGTGGGGCCAAGGTCTACAGCACCGAGCTGTGGCAGCGCATGGCCTATGTCGGCGTCGAGACCATGGGCCTATACGGTTCCGTAACAATAGGATCGAAGTGGGCGGTACTGAAGGGGCAGTTTGAGAATCTCGTCCAGGTAACCCCCGGATATAAACTGGGGGGAGGCACATCGGAAATTATGAGGAGTATCATCGCCTGGGTCGGCCTAGGGCTACCCAGGATTAAGTAAAGGAGCGAACCATGGATCTCGATTTCACCGAAGAACAGGACATGCTGCGGAACTCGGCCCGTGATTTCCTCTCCACCGAGTGCGACAAGGCAACGGTACGAAAGATAGAGGAGAGTGATGAGGGCTATTCTCCAGAGATATGGAGCAAGATGGCGGAGCTTGGATGGCAGGGGCTGATGATACCCGAGGAATACGACGGCATGGACATGGGACTCATGGACCTGGTTGTAGTCTTCGAAGAGATAGGCCGCAACGTACTACCCAGCCCGTTCCTGGCCACGGTAGTGCTGGGAACTCCACCGATAGTGGAGGCGGGAACCGAGGAGCAGAAGAAAGAGATACTGCCCAGGGTGGCAACGGGCGAGGCGATACTGACGCTGGCGCTCACCGAGCCCAGCGTGGGCTACAGCGCCGACTGCGTGGAGCTCAAGGCCGAGGGCAAGGGTGATATATTCGTGCTCAACGGCACCAAGCTGTTCGTCGAGTTCGCCAGCGCCTCTGACTACATGGTGGTTGTCGCCAGGACCAAGAGCGGCGGGAACCCGGAGGACGGCATCACCCTGTTCCTGGTGGACTCCAAGAGCCCCGGAATCAAGATAGAGCCATTCGTCACCACCGGCATGGACAAGCAGTGCGAGGTGGTGTTCGATAATGTTAGCGTCCCCGGAGCCAGCATTATCGGGGAGCTGGATAAGGGGTGGCCCATTGTGGCTAAAACCCTGGAAAATGCGACCATAGCAAAGTGTGCCGAGATGGTCGGGGGCATGCAGGCGGTGCTGGATATGAGCGTTGCCTACGCCAAGGAAAGGGTGCAGTACGGCCGGCCAATCGGCTCCTACCAGGCGATCCAGCATATGCTCGCCGATATGTTCATAAGGGTAATCATGTCGAAAAACATCCTCTATGAGGCCGCCTGGATGGTATCAGAGGGGCTGCCAGCGGCGGGAAAGCTGGCCACAGCCAAGGGATTCTGTAACGAAGCCTATAAAAAAGTCACCGTGGATGGGGTGGAGGTGCACGGAGCCATCGGCACTACCAGGGACCACGATATGGGGCTATACTATAGACGGGCGATCGTAGCCGATTCCACCTTTGGCGATACGGAGTCGCAAAGGGAGGCAGTGGCTATACAGTTAGGCCTTTAGGCAATTTAAAATGTTTATAACATTCACATAAGAGGTAACAGAATGGATTTTAGCTTTACACCAGAGCAGGAAAAGTTCAGGCAGGAGCTACGGGATTTCATCGCCAAGGAGTTGCCCCCTGGCTTGGAGACCGGTGTAGGCGGCCATGTGGAAACCGATGAGGAGTGGAAGGTCGCCCGGGCCATGACAAAGAAGCTGTCAGCGAAAGGGTGGCTGAACATAGCCTGGCCCAAGGAGTACGGCGGGCAGGATAAGCATATGCTGAGCGTCATCATCAATGAGGAGATGAACTACCATTGCGCCCCTGGCCTGGATTTCGGCGGGGTTGGCATGCTGGCACCAGCGCTGATGGTCTACGGCAACGAAGAGCAGAAGAAAGAGCACCTTACCAAGATAGCTGCGGGAGATGTCGTGTGGTGTCAGGGGTGGAGCGAGCCCGAGGCCGGCTCCGACCTGCCAAACCTGCAAACCAGGGCAGTGGAGGACGGGGACGACTATGTAATAAACGGGCAGAAGGTATGGACCAGCCTGGCCCATCACGCCGACTGGTGCTTCCTGCTGGCCAAGACCGACCCTAACGTGCAACCGAAACACCGCGGCATTTCCTTTTTCCTGGTGGATTTCAAGACCCCCGGCATTACCGTCAGCCCACTGGTCACCATGTCCAACGAGCGCTCTTTCTCAGAGGTATTTTACGATAATGTACGGGTGCCCAAGAAGAACATAGTGGGCGAGGTGAACGGCGGGTGGAAAGTAGCCATGACCGCCGCCGGCTTCGAGAGGTCGGGTATATACCGCATCGCCCTCGCCCGTCGCAATGTCGACCGCCTGATCGAATGGGCAAAGAAGCCCCAGCCGGACGGCAGGATTCCCGCAAAGAGCCCCATAGTTAGACAGAAACTGGCCCATCTCTACATAGAGGGCACGATATCACGCATACTGGCCTACAGGGTAGCCTGGCTTCAATCCCAGGGCCTGCAGCCGGACTGGGAGGCATCGATGGCCCGTGTTTTCGGCTCCGAGTTCCAGCAGCACGCGGGACACACCGGCGCGGAACTCATGGGCCTTTACGGGATGTTGATGAAGGACTCCAAATGGGCTGACCCTGACTGCAATATGGCGCTCCAGTCGATACTCGGTATCGGTGCCACCATAGCAGCAGGCACGTCCGAGGTGCAGCGGAACGTCATCGCCTTAAGGGGCCTGGGGTTGCCCCGGGGCTGATTTTTATTACACATATTGCTCAAATAGCATTTTTGTATTAAGATGATGGGACGAGAAACGGAAAGTATTAAAATGTTCGAGACAGGTGAGAAGTTCGAAAAACTCGAAAAAAGGAGCGGACGATGGATCTAGGCTTTACTGAAGAACAGGAGATGCTGCGCAAAACAGCGCGCGATTTTTTACAGACTGAATGCCCTACCACGCTGGTAAAGGAGATGGCCGATGACGAGCAGGGCTACACTACGGAGCTCTGGGGCAAGATGGCGGAGCTGGGGTGGATGGGGCTGGCACTCCCCGAGGAATACGATGGTATGGGGATGAGCTTCCTTGATCTGTCGGTACTCCTTGAGGAGATGGGGCGCGCCTGTCTCCCCGGTCCTTTCTTCTCCACGGTAGTACTCGGTGGTTTCACCATCATCGAAGCGGGAAACGAGGAGCAGAAAAAGGATCTCCTGCCCAAGATAGCCACCGGGGAAGTGATCCTGGCAATGGCCCTTACCGAGCCCAGCGCCAGCTACGACCCGGCCGCTGTCACGGTTCAAGCGGTTCCCGATAAGGATGATTATGTAATCAGTGGCACCAAGCTCTTTGTGGAGAATGCCCATATCGCTGACTATATGGTCTGCGTCACCAGGACCAAGGATGGCTCCTCTCCGGAAGATGGTATCACCATGTTCCTGGTGGATGGTAAAAGCCCCGGGATCTCCACGACGGTGCTAAAAACTATCGCCGGCGATAAGCAATGCGAGGTTATATTCGATAACGTTCGTGTGCCGAAGAAGAACATTCTCGGCGAGCTGGACAAGGGCTGGCCGGTGATGGCAAAGATGCTGGAGATGGCCGCGGTGGCCAAATGTGCCGAGATGGTCGGCGGGGCGCAGGCGGCCCTCGATATGAGCGTAGCTTACGCCAAGGAGCGCATACAGTTCGGACGGCCTATCGGCAGCTTTCAGGCGATCCAGCACCACTGTGCCAATATGGTCA
>JAIWEW010000050.1:0-7970 GCA_048632005.1 bacterium | reverse complement strand
TCTGGGGGTAATCAGTAATTTCAACACCAGCAACCTGGAAGAAATAGAATACATGGAGTTGAATTTTACCACACATAATTGAGTTGTTGAGGCATAGCCAGAAGTCCATGTCTTTAAGTAAGTTGGCACGGTTCGCTATAAGTTCGGCTGATGATACCCATCCCCTGCGGGCAAATGATAGAAAAGCTTAACGATGGGGATAGCCACACATAGTTGCAATTTGCCACACATGATGGATGGTGTTTGTGTAGGGTAACTTCTTCAGACCTCTGAACTGTCAAGCCTTTAAAAAGAGGTCGGTGCTGAGATGCCAGAGCATGAGCTCTCGACAAGCAGGGCAGAAAAAGGAGAACTTGCGATCGGCACACTCTACTCCGACAGAATACCGCATGACGCAATCAGGATCAGCACAATGTTTCAGGCCGAACCCTATTCTGTTACTAATGTCGGCATCCCGTCGGAACTTACATCATTCCTGTGGTTTCAAAAGTGGCATTGGAGGAACTGAAGGAATATTTTGGCACGGGTTTATTATTTGCCCTTTGATTACTAGACCGTATAAAGCCTTGGATATACTTGAGTTACAGAGTTGCGTATCACGCAGAATATCTTTGACCTCTTTAATCATATAAGATTCATTAACCGATGCAATAAAATATGGGCGAACCTCTTTAGGCCAGGCTAAAAACCAAACTACCAATTTCCAGATTCTACTCATAGAGCGCCGCAAATCGGTAATATAATAACTTCCGCCGGGTTTCAGTACCCTGGCGATCTCATTCATGATTTGCTTCGGCTCTATCCACTCGTGCAATGAAGCGCTGCTGAACACGCAATCGAACTCATTATTTCTGAAGGGCATGTCAGAAGCATCTGCCAGGAGATATCTGACTCTCTCTGGGAACTCATATTCCGCCGCATTATGTTTAGCTATTTCTATCATATTGGGACTGATATCCAGACCCGTTAGAGTAGTACCATTTGTATTTTTCAGCCACTCCAATCCTAAATATCCAGGCCCTGGCCCTATCTCAAGTGCATCACCACTGTTAATACCAGAGGCAACCAGTAGTGGAACTGTGGCCAGGAATTTTGGGAAATTGACCTGATACCAGCCCTTATCTCTCATCCGTCTTGCCATTGCATTGAGGGTTTGACAATAAGAGCGTGTAGCAGCTCCTGTTGTTATAGTCATTTAGGGAAGATTACCATCCTCGTAATGATGCTGTCCGTGCGTCGTTGGCAATATTGGCACAATTCAATAGTGGACATTATAAGCGCCTGAGCTGTCTCTGTCAAAGTCCCATACTCGCTCATAGGATTAGTGATGCGCGACTTGTTTCACTGTCATTGCGAGCGGAGCGAAGCAATCTCACCGTTGCACACATGCACACTAACCACAACTAAAATTGCTTCGGAACTTAGTGCCTCTCAAGGACAGCAACAAAGAGATAGCGGTGATGTATTACCAATGTACTGGACGAGTACATTACATTGACATATAGCTTTGGCCTTTGCTATAATTCGCCACGCTGGGGATATAGCTCAGCTGGGAGAGCGCTGCGTTCGCAACGCAGAGGTCGGGGGTTCGAGTCCCCCTATCTCCACCATGAATGGGGGTATACGGGACAGCGGTCATGAAGAACGAAAAGGGCCCCTGTAGCTCAGAGGACAGAGCAGCGGTTTCCTAAACCGCGTGTCGGGCGTTCGAGTCGCCCCAGGGGTACCACAAAGCTAATTTCCCTCAAAAATGGGGTTTCTTCCACAAAGGTGACACCCGGTCTTCTGATTATGGTCGATTTCTATCGCATCATGTTGGATCAGAGTTAAAATCTGTCACTATATTGACATTTGTAAAATTTGGGAATAACATCGTGATAGAACAGCGTAGCAGAACGCGATGGTCACCTACTGTAATGATATGCTCTTTATGTCCATTGATTACGTGATTCCTCTAAAGGAGAGTTAATTACAAAGGAGGTAAAAGTCAATGACCATAACGTCGGAACCAAAAAGAGTTTCCATGGAGGAGAGAGTCAAGAGGGCGGTACCCTTTGAATGGGGGTTTGGATCCACACCCCGTACTAAAAAATTGCGAGATGCGTTGTATTGGAAAGCTTCAGTGGCTACTAACGAGCTGGAGAACGCGGTCCTCGGTCTGCCGAGAGTTACGTTTCGCCGGGGAGTCAGGATTGATATGGATAGGGCCCGAATTGTGACCGCGGCCTTTCGGGAAACCGCGGGCCAGCCAATCGTGTTGCAGTATGCCAGGATGGTTGAAAAGCTGTGTGATGAGATGCCCATCTTCATAAAGGATGGCGAGCTCATTGTGGGCGATCCTAATGGTGGCGCCGATCGGGTGAGATGGTATCCGGAAACTAATGTGGACTGGATGCCTGAAGCGGTTACAACGGGAGGGTTCTCCGAGATTGTGACCGACGAGGAGAGGCGGGAGATCGTTGAGGATATCTGCCCCTATTGGCAAGAGAGGAGCATGGTAGGCTTGATCAAGTCCTCACTGCCTGAAGAAATGGCGCCAACAATTATGAGTCATGGGGCCTTTATCACCAACACCTGGGAGGCAGGGTTACTCGTCCCATCCTACGACTGGGAGGACCTGTACAGAGAGGGATTGGCAGCCAGAATCGCATCGGCTGAGGCCAACCTGAAAGAGCTGGATGAGAAGGTTGCAGAGATGGATCCGGCCGAGTATCTTGAGAAACGGTACAATTGGCAGGCGATGGTGCGATGTGGCAAGGCGATCATTCGTTATGGGGAGAGACTGTCTGCATTGGCCAGACAGCAGGCTGCGGTGGAGAAGGACGATAAGCGCAAGAAAGAACTGGAAGAGATGGCAGAACTCCTGCAAAAGGTTCCTGCCAATCCACCGCGAACGCTCCATGAAAGCCTCCAATTCTATTGGACCGTTGAGGTAACGGCGCACTACTTCGCCAGGTGGGGCCACGGTAGTGGCGCCAGGTTTGACCAAATATGGTGGCCATATTATGAAGCGGATATGAAAGCGGGCCGGATCACGAGGGAAGATGCGGTTGAACTGATAGAGTGTCTCTTCATGAAGATCCAGGAAATCGGGTGTCCCTTGGAGTGGCCGCTCAAGTTCGCGGGCACATCGGGTTCCAATACCTTATACACGGCCGATATTTGTGGCACCACCCCGGACGGTAAAGACGCCTCCAATGATTTGAGCTGCATCATCATGGAAACTCTAATCAATCTGCGTTTGACTCAGCCGCCGATAGCGCTGCGCTACCACCCAAACATCGCACCTGAGGTAATGCAAATGGCTATCGATCTGAGTCGAACCGGCCTGGGTCATCCCTCCTATTTCAACGAAGATATGCTGGAGAAGTGGGGGCTGATGAGAGGTTTGTCTCCCGAGGATGCCAAGAAGGTGCAGGCTTGTGGGTGTGCTGTCAACAATGTCATGGGCAAGGCTCAGACGGCCACCGGTCTGGTCAACTTCGGAATCATTAATGCCGTCATGGTCTTGGAAGATGTCCTGTACCGGAACGACCAGGAGGTTAGAGCCGGGCATATCGTTCTTCCTGCAGGCAATGAGGTAATCGAGATGCAGTCGGCAGAGGAGTTGATGGAAGCTTACATGGAGAGAGTGAAGTACTATGCCAAGATCGGGCAGGTTTCTTGGAATATCGCCCAGCAGGTCTTGATGGATCACAAGCCAGACCCATCCAACTCTCTTCTGAATGATGAGACGCTTCAAAGGGGGATGGACTTATTGCGTTTCAACAAAGAAGGTGATACTTTTCCGTGTATCGTTATCTTTGGGGCAATCAATGCGGCCGATTCCCTTGCAGCTATCCAGAATCTGGTCTTCGACGAGAAGAAGTATACAATTGAGGAACTACTCACAGCGTTGCGAGCCAACTGGGAAGGGCACGAGGTGATGCATCAGGATTTCCTTAATGCCCCAAAGCATGGTAACGATGACGACTATGCTGATAGTTGGGCGGTCAAGTTCCTTGTCAAGCTGGATGAGACGATATCTGCCTTCAAGGACGCCTGGGGCTGTCCCATTACTATAGATGGGAGTACTGCCACAGGTTATACCATGATGGGTTTAATCGCTGGTGCCAGCCCGGATGGAAGGATGGCCTGCACGCCGTTGGCTGACGGCACTCGTTCTCCAATGGCAGGAAAAGACAAGCACGGCCCCACAGCCGTGCTGAACTCAGTAGGTAAGGTCCCTTACATGCATACCGAGTTATTTAACCAGAGATTTATGCCTGAATTCCTGGAGGGTGATAACCGGAAACTTTTCGCTGACTATCTTAAGGTTTGGCACAAAAAGGATATTCCTCACATCCAGTTCAATGTGGTGAGTAGCGAAGAGCTTCGTGAGGCAAAAGTGAAGCCGGAGGAACATTCCGAACTCATCGTGAGGGTCGCGGGCTACAGCGCTCACTTCATCGACCTGCCCGATCATACCCAAGACAGCATAATTGAAAGAACAGAACAGGCCCTCACCTAGTTCGCGCTCCAAAGCACGGTTGCACATAAGATAGCGTGGGGTATCCGCCCCACGCTATCTTCACAAGGGTTCCTGATGGTAAATGACGACGAGAGGGTCATCATCAGCAGCCATGCCTGTATAGATGTGTGCGAATCCGGCGACACTCATAAGGATTATAGAGACACCCCTGCCTTCCGACACCCGGTCTTCTGAATGGTGGTACGGACCTCGCTACCATTTCTGAGCACCTATTGACAACAGCTCCTCAGTCGTCTAGGATGTTTCCACCAGTATTCAGCTTATAACATTCAAAGCGGTATAAACGTGAAATGCCAAAAGTGCCAGGCTGAGAATCCAGTTGAAGCTAATTTCTGCGTTAAGTGTGCTACTAAGCTGGAGTTAATCTGTCCTAGTTGCGGAAAAGTCAGCCCACCTGAGAGCAACTTTTGCATGAATTGCGCCCAAAGTCTAACTGCTCCATCTCCCACATCTGCAATAACTGTTGAACTCTCCTTTGAAGAAAAGCTGGAGAATATTCAACGCTACCTGCCTGGTGGCCTCACCGAGAAGATACTGGCCCAGAGGGGGAAGATCGAAGGTGAGCGAAAGCAGGTCACTGTCATGTTCTGCGATATGGCAGGGTTCGGCCAGCTTTCCGAGAAGCTCGGCCACGAGAAAGTGTACTCCATTATGGACGAGGTCTATGAGATTCTGATCCACAGGGTCATCGACTATGGAGGAACGGTCAACAAGATGACCGGCGATGGCATCATGGCGCTGTTTGGGGCGCCCATCGCCCTGGAGGATGCCCCTCAAAGGGCCATCCGATCCGCTCTAGCTATACACCGGGAGATGACCAGGTTCAGCGACCGTCTAAAGAGCGAAAGCGGCACACGCCCCGTAAAGATGCGTATCGGCATCAACACCGGGCCTGTCGTGGTTGGCACCCTGGGCAATGACCTGCGAGTGGAGTTCACCGCAGTAGGCGAGACGGTGAATCTAGCCTCCAGGATGGAGGGGCTGGCACAGCCAGGCACCACCTATGTCACTGAGGAGACCTTCAAGCTCACCGAGGGCCTGTTCCGCTTTGAGGCGCTGGGGGAGAGGCAGGTCAAGGGGAAGCAGGCACCGGTCAAGGCATACCGGGTGATCGCCCCCAGCACCAGAAGGACGAGGTTTGATGTAAGGGCTGAGTGGGGCCTGACGCCCTTTATCGGCCGGGAGAGGGAACTTAAGCTATTGTTGGATGGCTTTGAGCGGGCCAGGGCAGGCAGAGGCCAGGCGTTCTCTATCATGGGAGAGGCCGGTGTAGGTAAGTCCAGGCTGCTATATGAGTTCAGAAAGGTCATAGCCAACGAGGATGTTACCTTCCTGGAGGGCAAATGCCTCTCTTACAGCAGTGGCGTGGCCTATCACCTGCTCACAGATCTGTTGAAGTCAAACTTCGATATCAGAGAGAGCGATGAGGAATCCCAAATCAGGGGTAAGGTGAAAGAGGGCCTCAATATACTGGGGTTGAACGAGCCCCATACACTCCCCTATCTTTTGGAGCTGCTTTCGGTCAAGGACAGCGGTATCGACGACATACCCATGAGCCCGGATGCTAGGAGAGATCGGATCATCGAAGCAGTAAAGCGAACTATGCTCAGGGGTGCGGAGATAAGGCCCCTCATTGTGGCTATCGAGGACCTCCACTGGGTTGATAAGAGCTCCGAGGATGCCGTGAAGTATTTGTTGGAGACTATATCAGGGGCACGGATCTTTTTAATATTCACCTACCGTCCTGAGTTTGTGCATACCTGGGGCGGCAGGTCCTATCACGGCCAGGTGACTCTGAACCGGCTATCCAACCGAGAGAGCCTGGCAATGGTAGCTCACCTCCTAGGGATTGAGGATATAGACAGGGAGCTTGAGGAGTTGATCCTGGAGAAGACGGAAGGGATTCCCTTCTTTATAGAGGAGTTCATAAAGTCCCTCCAAGACCTCGGGGTGATCGAGAGAAGGGATGGTACATACTATCTAGCTAAGGATATTCAGAATATAACAATACCCAGTACGATTCAGGACGTCATTATGGCCAGGGTTGACTCTCTGCCAGATGCGGTCAAGGGGTTGCTTCAGACGGGCTCCGTGATCGAGAGGGAGTTCAGCTACGAGCTGATAAAGCAGGTGGCCGGGATACCGGAGCAGAAATTACTCTCCCACCTGTCGATCCTGAGGGACTCAGAGCTTCTGTATGAGAGGGGGATATACCCCCAATCGACCTATATCTTCAGGCACGCACTGACCCGTGAGGTGGTCTATGATTCAATACTGGACGCGAGGAAGAAGAGGCTTCATGCTGAAATCGGCAATGCTATTGAGGAGGTTTACAAAGACAACCTGGATCAGCATTATGAGGTATTGGCTGAACATTATATCGCCGGTGAGAATTACGAGAAGGGGGCGGAGTACTGCAGGCCGGCAGCAAGGAAAGCTGAGAGAGCAGCCTCTCTTAATGATGCGATTGCATATGGTGAGAAAAGAGTGCACTGTCTTGAGAGATTACCTCAGAACGAGGATGTACAGCATAAGATAGTGGATGCCAGAACAACTCTCGGGCTTTATTACATGCAAATGAATTATCCAGCTAAGGCAAAGGAGACTGTTGACCCTATAGTTGGTTTAGCTTTAGAGCTTGGCTATAAAAGGAGAGTCTCCCAAATATATACCATAATGGGGTCCTATAGCTTTTTAGTTGAGGAGGACTTTGCCAAAGCATTCAAGTATCTGGAAGATGCCCTAAAGATCGCGGAGGAGTTAAACAGCCTACTTTCATTAACAATGGCAAATTACTGGTTAGGAATTGCGCTGGCATGGAGTTGTCAATATGAAAGAGCCCATTACCATATGGGAAGAGCACTGGAGATCAATGTGACGACAAATACGCTTTGGGGCATATCAGCGCAAAAAAGTGTGATGAGTGCTTCTATTTATGATTTTCAGGGAAGGATCGATCTGGGTTATCGTACTAGCCAAGAGGCCGTGCAGATAGCCGAAGAGAGTGGTGATATCTGGTCAAAGGCATTTGGGTATACAAACCATGGTTGGTCCTGTTATTGCAAGGGCTTTTTAGAAGAGGCAGAAGAGCATCTCTTGAAAGGAATCGGTTTTTCTGGAACCATAAATTTACCTGTACCGGTTTCACTGGGACATCTGTGGTTGGGCGATACCTACTTTGATATGGAGGAATACAAGAAATCCAAGGATTACTATGATAAAGCAATTCGCCTATTTGAACATTATGGAATCCTTTCCTCTTACATGAATTTGAGCAAAATAGCCTTAATACGGGCAAAGGTGATGAATGGTGAAGTAGATACAAAATATGGTGAGATCTTTAAATGTCATGAAGATAACAGGTATGAGAATATTAAAGGCTGGATGTCAAGATATGTAGGTGAGATCTTATTGAACATCGATGAAAAGCACGTATCTG
>JAIWEW010000049.1:0-8006 GCA_048632005.1 bacterium | reverse complement strand
CCACTGAATTACTTTGTATCTCTTCATAACTTCCCTCCCGTTAATTTATTGATTACCTTCCAACAACGCCACATGCGTTAAATCAAGAAAGGTAACCAATGTTCTAACACATTTCATTACAGAAATCAAGTCCCTCGAGCCCAAACTGGGGCATAAATAGGCAGCAGTATTAGTGTGATTCAACGAACTCCCAAACTCCCACCATTGCCTCTCTTGACAGCACATTGGGGAGATGTTATATTCCCCCTACACCCGATCGAATGCCCAAGCGAATTCTGACTCCTCACACTGATGGTCCGGTTGCAGGCTCGGTGCCCAACGTAGAACTCATGTTGAAGGAGTACTACAAGGCAAGGGGTCTGGATACTAACGGTCGTCCATTAAAGGAGAAGCTGAACAGCCTGGGGCTTTCCGATCTTGCTGCCAAGCTGTATAGTACCACCTTTGGATAAGAACTTTGCTGTACAATGCTAGATACCTCTCCCTATCATGGGAGAGGTATCTCTATTAAGATCGAAGGAGTTTATTGAAACTATTTCAGCAATCTAAATAGAGATATCGAACAAAAAAGGGGGAACTATAATGGATTTGGCTTTTAGCGAAGAACAGGAAATGTTGTGGAAGTCGGCCCGTGACTTCCTGGCTAATAAATGCCCGAAAACCCTGGTTCGGGAGATGGAGGAGGATGAACAGGGATACCCCCCTGAGCTTTGGAAGGAGATGGCTGAGCTGGGCTGGCTAGGGCTTCCTTTCCCTGAGAAATATGAGGGTGGAGGATTCAGCTTCCTCGACCTGATAGTGCTCCTAGAAGAGATGGGACGCGCCTGTCTTCCCGGTCCCTTCCTCTCCACCGTAGTCCTTGGCGGTTTACCCATCCAGGAGTGGGGGAGAGAGGAGCAAAAGCAATATTTCCTGCCCAAGATATGTAAAGGAGAGGCAATCCTCACTCTAGCTCTTACCGAACCCAGCGCCAGGTATGACGCCGCCTCTATCCGGACCTCGGCTACACCCGAAGGAGATGACTACCTCATAAGTGGGACAAAACTCTTCGTTCCTGACGCCCATATTGCAGACTGGATAATTTGTGTCACCAGAACAGCAGAAACAGCCAATCCTGAAGAAGGAATCACTCTCTTTCTCGTAGATGCCAAGAGCCCCGGGATAAGCACCTTGGTGCTTAGAACCATTGCTGGAGATAAGCAGTGCGAGCTGACCCTAGAAAAGGTGAGAGTACCTCGGGGAAATATCTTGGGTCAATTGGGTCACGGTTGGGAAATGGTAAAGAGGATTATAGAATGGGCAGCACTTGCCAAGTCGGCAGAAATGGTAGGTGGGAATCAGCAGGTAATGGAGATGACCGTTAATTATGCCAAGGAAAGGATACAGTTTGACCGCCCAATTGGCAGTTTCCAGATCATCCAACATTATCTAGCTGACATGTCCATCGATGTCGATAGCGCTCGAGTTAGTTTATATAAAGCAGCATGGATGCTCAGCGAAGGGCTCCCCTGCACCAATGAGATCTCTGTCATCAAAGGATGGATCAGCGAGGCTTACAGAAGGGTGGCTACTCAAGCACACCAGATCCACGGCGCAATCGGTTTCACCAAAGAGCACGACCTGGAGCTCTACTTCAGGAGGGCTAAGGCTGGGGAGGTATTCTTCGGTGATGCTGATTTTCATCGTGAGGTTGTAGCCCAACGGCTAGGGCTTTAGGTTAGCAATAGGAGGGTATGATGGACTTTCGATTCACTGAAGAAGAGAAGGCCTTCCAAAAGGAGGTAAGGGATTTTATTCAGGAGGTGTTTCAGGAGGTGTTACCTTCTGACTGGCTGGGAGTAGACCCTGGACCTGAAGAGGAGACAAGGGAGGAGGTTTATCCGCTTGCCGTGGAGATATGGCGAAGACTGGGGGCTAAAGGTTGGATAGGGTTGGGATGGCCCAAGGAATATGGAGGTCGGGGAGACTTAGCGAAGGACTGGATCCTGAAGGAGGAGCTAATCTACCATGGGGTACCGGGGATGGACCCTGCCGTCGTTCAAGGCGACCTGATTCTGCAGTTCGGCACCGAGGAGCAAAAGAGTAGATTCATCCCTCCCATTGCCCGCGGAGAAGTAAAATATGCCATAGGTATGAGCGAGCCCAATGTCGGCTCAGACATGTTCGCCCTTCAATTGAAGGCCGTAGAGGAACAAGACTGCTATGTCCTTAATGGACAGAAGATTTGGAATACCGGTATCCACCAAGCCGACTGGTGCGTGGTTTATGCTCGAACTGACCCTAACGCCCCCAAGAAGCATCTGGGGATCAGCATTTTTATTATCGATCCCAAGAGCCCGGGGATTACCATACGCCAAATAACGCAGATGACCGGGATTGGCGCCTTCTGCGAGGTCTTCTATGACGATGTCAGGGTTCCCAAGGATAACCTTCTCGGGGAGAAGAACAAAGGGAAGGATGTAAGTATGCATGCCTTTGCTATTGAGAGAACCTATGGACTCGTCATCCTTCACAATGCCAGGAGATACTTTGATCAGCTGGTGCAGTATTGCAAGGAGACCTACACCAATGGGCAGCCTTTAGCCAAAGATCCTGTCATTCGAAATAGACTGGCGGAGATAGCTATTGAGATTGAAGTAGGGCGTAACCTGGGCGAAAGAATAAACTGGATGACAAGCCAGAACATGCTCACTGTGCTCCCGAGCTGCCAGAATAAGATCCTTGGCGCCCGTGTTGCTCAGAGTGTGGCCAGTCTGGGAATGCAAATCCTTGGGCCCTATGGGCAACTGGATGAGAAATCCAAATGGGCGCAGCTGGGGGGTAGGATGAGGCATATGTATCTAAGCTCACGGGCCTGGAGTCTTGCGGGTGGCACCAGTGAGATGTCCAGGAATATTATCGCTGGAAAATTTGGACTAGGATTGCCCAGCTAAAAACTACCAGGGAGAGCAATGGACTTTCGCTTTACTGAATAGGTGGATTCAGATAGGGTTATGAAAGTCCAAAGTATTGCCTTAGTATTGCCTTCGCGTATCTTACCGATGTCCGGATTCAATGTAGCATTTATGGGCCCATTGCTAACATGAACGAAAAAGCAGTCTACGATGCCCTGTTAATTGCTATGTTTGCCCTGGCCCCAATTGTCTTCGGGTTACTCTTTTTTATACCGGCTGCTTACGGACGCTTTGGCGAAGGAAGGGCGGCTGCGTGGGGGCCCAGCATCAACGTCAAGGTAGGCTGGATGATCCAGGGGTCACCTGCCTTGATCGCCTTTGCCATCTTCTTTGCTCTCGGTAAATATGCCACCAACATACTCCCACTGATATTCCTGACTCTTTGGATGATCCACTACGTGCAAAAGTCCTATATTTTCCCGTTGCGGATGCGCGGTCCCCGACGAACATTGACAATATCCACCATAGCAATAGCTATGTTGTTCTATATCATCAATGGCTATCTCAATGGCCGTTACCTTACCCATTTCTCAGATGGCTACTCATCTGATTGGCTAACAGATCCTCGCTTTGTCATCGGTGTCTTAGCGTTCTTCACCGGTATGGCTCTCAATCTCCACTCGGACAATATCCTGCGTAATCTACGCAAGCCAGGCGAGACCGGCTATAAGATTCCGCATGGAGGTATGTTCAAGTTTGTTTCATGTGGTAACTATTTTGGCGAGATTATCCAGTGGTGTGGCTGGGCTATTGCCACATGGTCTCTGCCAGGCCTTTTTTTCTTCGTCTGGACTGCCGCAAATCTAGTACCTCGTGCAATATCTTATCACCGCTGGTACCTTGACCGGTTCCCAGAATATCCTAAAAAGCGCAAGGCGCTCATTCCCTTTATCTTCTAAATAGAGTGGTGTAATAGTCTCAATTAACCCCCTAATCCCCCAATCTTGGGGAGCCTTTAAAGCTGGGGGACACCCCCAGACCCCCGGCAGGAAGTATCCTGCACCTCTTTTTCAGCGGTCCCTTGTAGTATGACCATGCCGAATCCGCTGCCGAAGTGCTCTAGCGGATAAGTCTAACCTGTGAGAATCTGATAATGATGAAGAGGGGACCTAAATGGTCCCCTCTTCATGTTTTCCAGAGTATTATTCTTAATAATTCAGTTAGCCTTTTCTAGCCCGGGCGCACAACTCCTCAATCTCGATCTCATTGTAGTAGGTTCCGATGTCCTCCAGCCGATGGGCATCGCTATTAGTCAGCAGGATCAGGTCATGCTTCTTGGCCAACTCCTTAATCTGCTTCTCTGTTAGGCCATCGCCATCGTGCAGTGGGTTCTTCAACTCGATGCCATGTATGCCCTCGTCTATATACTGGCTAAGGTCCTTTGCATAAGGATGGCCGGGATGAGCGATAAACCTGAAAATCAGATCGTCAGGTAAGTATAGCTCAACCACATGGATCACCCCCGGCTCACGGCCCAACAGCATCCTGGCAAGTTCCTGGCCAGGGACGACCACTACCTTGCCGTCCAACTGGGTATCGACAATCTCTTTTACCTCATGGCCATAGTAGTTGGTGTAGTGCTCGGTAACAGCGATCCCGTCCAGCCCTTTCCTCTTCACCGCAGCCATAATTCGCTCCACGATCTCCAATGTGGGAGTCGGGCAGGCTGTCGCCTCGCGGCAATGGGTGTGCAGGTCAATCTTCAAATTGCTACAACTTGCTAAAACTAATCGTTTAGATAGAGAATGCTGAAATAGTCTTGGTCAACCCCCTATATCCCCCAATCTTGGGGGACTCTTTTAAGCTGGGGGACACCCCCAGACCCCCCGGCAAGAAGTATCCTGCACCTCTTTTTCAGCAGTCTTTAATAATATCCATGAATAAATGTAGCAGCTGGCTTAGTTGACTGTCAAGGCAACTTCGTCTTTGCATTGGAACGATATCACGACACATACATCATGCCGTGACGGTTGCTGCACATTGTAATCCTGAATGGATAATGTTAGCGCATGGCACCGAGTTTGCAGGCCATGACCTGCCCCCAGAAATGGTATCACTTACAGAGCGACCGTTAGTATTCGCATTCTCTCACTCATTTATTAGCCGTGGAACAAAAAGCTAACCACAATCGTCTATATTTAGTGAGAAGAGAAGCGTCCTGAAAACGGATATCACAGGATTGCAGAAAAGGAGGGGAATATCCACATGAGCTTCGTTATCATAGCAGTATTGGGTATACTTGGGGCAGCTTTGATCGTTGGCGGCATTGTTGGTTATCGTAAAAGTGTTAGAACTGGCGTTAAAACCCTGGCAGCTGCTTCTATTGCTTCTGGTATCGTAATGTGGGCTTTAATTCTAGTCACCACCCCGGTATCTGTCAGCTATGGCTCATAATATCCATGTACGGCTTTCAACTCAACCGCATCTAATAAAACCTCAGGCTATCCTCAGAGCTAACAGAGCATGAATATATCTGCATTACCATGCCAGCACAGCCTCACGATGTAATTTTATGAGATTGCTGAAATAGTCTCAATCAACCCCCTCTATCCCCCAATCTTGGGGGACTTCTGAAGCTGGGGGACACCCCCAGACCCCCAGCAGTAAATATCCTGCACCTCTTTTTAACGGTCTCTCTTACTATTACATCACGCGCTTACGGGTAAAGCCATAGGCACAACATACCTAGCTATAATGTGTCTATTGTGTTGCAATCGCCAGTGTACCGGACGAGTTTAATATATTGGCATATACCTTCAACAGGTCTATAATGCTTCCAAAGCAATACATTTTCTATTGAGTGGAGACTCATAGTGTTCATAGATGACCCCGAAGCGATTCAGTCGTTTTCAGTTTGATACCTCCGGAAAAGAGCTGAAAGGGAGGAAAAGATGGTGAGCACCTTGAGCAAGATGGGAATCACAGATGAAAATGAAATGGAATAACAGAGTTACACAAATACTTGGGTCACAGTATCCTATCATGCTGGGAGCGATGCAGGGGATCGGCAAATCAACGCTTGCAGCCTCGGTATCGGAAGCAGGGGGATTTGGGATCATCACCGCTCATTGTTTTCGCAAACCCGAAAAACTGCGTGATGATATCCGAAAAGCCAAATCCATGACAAGTAAACCTTTCGGTGTAAATTTCAGCATCGGACTGGTTCGGGATATGGATGCAATGCTCGATGTGGCTCTTGATGAAGGGATCAAGGTGATAGAGACATCTGTGATGCCCGGCAAAGAGTATCTTCCCAAAATTCGGGAGGCAGGTGCTAAATGGATTCACAAAGTCGCATGTGTAGAGCACGCTCTCTCCACAGAACGGCAGGGGGCAGATGCAGTAATCATCGTAGGTATGGAAGGAATCGGTTTCAAACATGTTTCCCAATTGCCTACTCTTATCGGTGTCACATGGGCAGTTGAGCAAATGAAAATCCCGGTCATCGCAGCTGGCGGGATTGGGAACGGGCGTACATTTGCTGCCGCGCTGGGGATGGGGGCAGAAGGTATCTGTATGGGAACAATGTTCGTGGCAACAGACGAATGCCCGGTTGGCAAGCGACATAAACAGTCGCTGGTTGATGCTAAACCATCCGATCCACTATTCCGAAACCAGGCCCTTAATCCTCCCGATATGAGCGTTTTTGAAGAAGTGATGAAGGACCGGGGAAACATGCCAATGGAAGAGTGGTTGAAGCGGCTGGAAAAAGTGATGCTGCAGCAATCACCGGATAAGCCGTATGAAGCACAGGAGATGGCAGGAGGATCCCTGGCCGTCGGGTTTATTGACGGGATTGTACCGGTGAAGGAACTGATCGATACAATAGTCAGTGATACCGAAGAAATCCTGCTGAACCAGATACCAAATCAGTTTGCTTCCATAGACAAGATGTAAGTCTGAAATCTGGTGATTACTAACCCGATACTGGGAAGGCAATCAAGGGGGTAAGATGATAGCAGCATCGAAAACTGAAGGTAAAAGGTGAGCCATAGATATAGGAGGAGATATGCCTGAGCAACTGGACATCAGCACCAACAATTGTATCATTGAGAAAGACGGACATATTCTGATCGTAACCCTGAATAGACCGGAAGTAAGAAACGCGCTTAACGGCCCTATGCTTCTTGGAATGTACAGGGGGTGGCGTCGATTGGAGGAAGACGACGATCTCTATTGTGCCATCCTGACTGGAAAGGGAGATACATTCTGTTCCGGGATGGACCTGAAAGTAGGCCCAGGAGGAGATGAAGACGCTGAAGAATTTCAAACGCTAATGCAATCGGTGCCAAATCTTCACTGGCAAGCGCTATTGAGGGAAGATCGCCCGAACAAACCAATTATCTTAGCGGTGGAGGGGTATGCGCTGGCCGGTGGAACAGAAATACTGCAGGGTACTGACCTGCGCATAGGTGCAGAAGATTCTATTTTCGGGGTCACCGAGGTCATACGCGGATTGTATCCTCTGGGAGCCTCTGCCATCCGACTGCGTCGGCAGATTCCCTACTGTCTAGCTGCTGAGATACTTCTCTTGGGCAGACGAATCAGTGCCCAGGAAGCACTCGCATGGGGATTGATCAATCGAGTGGTACCAAAGGGGAAGGCACTTGAAGAAGCGATGAAAATGGCGCACCAGCTATGCGAAAACGGGCCTTTGTCCCTTAAAGCGATTACCCGTACGCTACGAGAGCTTGATGAAAGCATGCCCATGGCCGAGGCTTTAAAAATACAGGATGAGATCGGTTGGCCAGTGCTTTCTTCGGAGGATGCCAAGGAGGGCATGACGGCCTTTAAGGAAAAACGAAAACCCATCTTTAAAGGAAGTTGAATTATACGGGCTATCCGATATAGGTAGCCCGTTTATCCCACCAGCACAGCCTCACGACATTATTTTATGAGACTGCTCTGAAATCGTTTGAATCAACCCCCTATATCCCCCAAGCTTGGGGGACTTTTTAAAGCTGGGGGACACCCCCAGACCCCCGGCAGGAAGTATCCTGCACCTCCGCTGACGTATTAGAGACTGCTGAAATAGTCTCAATCAACCCCCTA
>JAIWEW010000048.1:0-8036 GCA_048632005.1 bacterium | reverse complement strand
AATATAATGTTGACAAATAAATCCTTCCAGACTCAACTTCGATGGTTCAAGGCTACCCTACGAAAAAGTGAATCATCCCCCAGAAAGCTGATGGGCATTCTCTCCAGGGTTTGCTAAGGTAGGCGTGTAGTTTATTTGGGTATCAAATGCTCGGGTGCTTTGATAGCCACTACTTCTCCACGAGCGCACGCTTGTCCCTCCGCCGACACCGTCGCTGAGACCACGACCTTACGACCCTTTATTTCCTTGATAGTCGCCCGCACTTCCAGTGGCACACCCAGGGGAGTGGGGCGCAGATAGTCTACATGCAATGAGGCGGTCAGGAAACGTAGCGCTGGTTCCGTGCCCATCGCGCGTCCCTCGGCGCGGTATGCTGCGGCAGCCGCAGTGCCTGTACAGTGGCAGTCAATGAGCGAAGCAATCAAACCACCGTACACATACCCTGGTACGGCCATATGATAGGGTTGTGTATGGAATATACAGACGGTCTCTTCGCCATCCCAATAGCTCTTTATTTGCAGGCCATGCTCATTGAAGCGGCCGCAACCGTAACAGTGACTTAGATTCTCCGGATAATATTCCTGAAATGCCTTCTGGTCCATATTTAACACTCTTTCTATCGTCCGTAAGGGGTATTTTAGTGGGTAAATGTTATAGCGGTCAAGCAATACTACCACAGATACATTGATTGGACTCCTGTCTGCCAGCCTAGCATGATATAATTGGGGAAGCAAGTTGCAGGGTGTAGAAAAACCTGTCACCTGATTATTTGGAACAAGAGGCGGACTTATCCGAGTTTTCCGATTGAGAAAGCCAATATCAGATGAAAGAGGAGTAGATCTTTGAGCGATATGAGTGAAACGAATGAGACACTGGCGAAAGCAACGAGCCTAATAATAAAGTATCCTCCATTCCTTGAATTCTTGGGCATTATGATTGAGCCTCTTGACACTGGTAGTTTGTGTATCAAACTTGCAATGCGCGATGAATTGCGTGGATATCCAGGGGATGGTGCTCTGCATGGAGGGGTTATCTCGGCCATGATAGATATTATTGGTGGCACAGTAGTTGCCTGGAAGCTGCTAAAGGATGCTAAAGAACAGGCCATGCAAGAACAGATAAAAAGGCTGCAGAACATGAGCACCGTTGACTTGCGGGTTGACTATCTGCGGCCGGGCAAAGGTGAAATGTTCACTGCGACGGCTTCCGTTCTACGCACTGGTAAGAAGTTAGCGGTCACCCGCATGGAATTATATAATGATGAACAGTGCCTTATAGCTGTGGGTACAGGGACATATACGCTGGGGTAGTACGCTGATATAGTGCTAATAAAAACGTGTATGTGAAACGCAGAGCTATGCCTGGCCTCCATTCTTCAGGTATGACTGGAAATAGCCCTGCTGTTCAACTGATGTACAACTAGGCATTATCACCTATCCACCAGACCCAGCAAGCAGAGCAGCCAATGACCTACCGTAGAAATCAGCTCAGTTGGAGAGCGTCTGGAAAACCTTCAGATAATCTTGCAGTAATCTTGTGATAAGGAACCGCTGTCGAACCAGCTCTCTACCGGCATTCCCCATCCTGGCAGCATGCTCTTTATTTCGTAAAAGGTATGTTATAGCTTCCACCCACTCGTTTAAAGAGCCTACATTGTATCCGCTCTCACCGTGTTCTATCTGTATAGAGATACCCCCCACATCACTTGCCACTACGGGACAGCGCTTCCACAGGGCCTCAGAGACTACCAGCCCAAAACCTTCGCGTATCGATTTCTGCACTACCACACTAGCTGCCTGATGAAAGGCATTAAGCTCCGGGCTAACTACCCCGTTATCGCCCCACAGTATATGGATATCACCCTTGTCCTTTGCGTAAGCGGAGGTTTGCTGGTAGCATGACCAAGCCTCCGGATCATCGCCTGCACCACCACCCGCCAGCACCAATTGCACCTCGGGGAACTCTTTCCTAACCAGATCGTATACGTCAATAATCCCGCAGAAGTCCTTCCACGGGTCGAAACGGGATACCTTGAAGATAAAAGGACGCTCTGGATCAACGCCATAGCGCATCAGAATACTACGAACTTCCTCATCTTCGAGGAGGAGGTGATTTTTTTCATTCAAAGGGTCTATACCTGGGGGTATATCGAAGCATAATGGGCCGCGTAGATCTTTGGGGAAGTATTGGCTCTTTGAAAATATCGCGGCATCATGGACTTCAACATATGGCCTTAGGAATTCCCAGAAGTCAGGCTGAGGCGCGGTCAAGTCTATATGACAGCGCCATATCCAAGGCCCTATATTTCGATGACCATTGCTATCACGCAGAAGTTTCAATAGGCCAGCCGCCTGCGGGTCATGAGCCACCACAAAATCATAGTCGCCATTGGTGCTTAAAAAGTCAGCATTCAGACTGTTATACTCTACCCATATCTTTTTCATGTCAGGCGTCAGTGGGACCTGCATTCCCTGAAGGCCATTGTGCATGGTCTTAGTGACCTCGTAGAACTCATCTGCACCCCGCAGGACATGCCATTCGGCATTAATCCCGAGGTCGCACATCAGGGGAACAAAGCTTCTCAATATCTCGGCTACCCCACCACCAGCAGCTGTGGCGTTGATATGCAGAACTTTCGCCTTATTAAAAGGTTCAGCTAATACCCTTAGTTCCTCTAGACATTCTTCCCCTACTACCGCAGTATAATCACCAAGCGATCGTTTATCTGTAATAACACGCTCAGTCATCTATCCCAAACCTATAGCGAAATATCATACCCATATACACTCCTCCATCTATATTCTTCATATTTATTGCATATTAGATGAGACTAGAATTAGATTACTATATCCAAATAATGCTACTACCTATATATGAAGAGACTGCTGAAACAGTCTCTAGCAATCCCCCAGACCCCCGGCCCCGATATAATCGGGGCACCTCTTTCTCAGCGGTCTCATAAATATAATTTGATATACGTATCATATATTGTTAGGGCTGTCAAGCACTTATTGGACCAATTTTCGCGGAATTTATTAAAATAGATGGTTGGTTGTCTTTAACAAACCACAGCATCGTACTCGCTGCTATTGCATGGCATCCCCGTGGGACAGATAGAGATACCGATAGTGGTATAGGTCTCACGGAGAGAGGAACACGTTGGATAATCTCAGGTCTTGATATGGCTGGATACATCAATAGAATATAAACGGGTAGGTGCAATTATTATATAATACACCCACAAGAAAGCGCAAGGGTACGGCTTTCAAGCCGTGCCCTTCTTTACTCATCTAGGAGTGGAGGCGAGAACCGTGCGCTTTCACCCGGTAGTTAGGAGGTTGTTAGGGAGGTCATTCTAACCCTAAGCCTGCACCTTTACTCTTGTAGGCGTACTGCCGAATGATACTTTGGCGTAAAGCCAGTGAATCTCTACACCTTTCCTGTTGATTCTGTCCTTCAGTAGCTTGCGGAGTTTACCCATCAGAGCCCACTGATCGGGACCATTAATAAGCTTTTTACGATAGGCAAGATGCTAATTGGAAGGGATTAAGCCATACGCCTAAGCCCTTTCTAAGTAATATAGGACTTATCGTTACCAGACCTATACTATACACCGGACTTGGCTGCTAATACGGGGGTTCTCTCAAGTATTCTGGCCATCTCTCGCTGCATGAACAGTTTCTGCTGCTCCTCGGCCCATGTACTCAAAGCTATTTTGGCGGCATCCTCCGCTGAAGAGATGCCTTTCCCCTCTGCTAGCAGATCGAACGTTGTCTCATCTACATCTATATTGAGCCTAATCGCCACTAGAATCACCACCTTATTTTATGCCCTTTCAGTTTCTACGTGGAGGCGAAAATTAGGCGAGAGTAACACATGCTAGTGGTTCTGTTAAGTAGACCCCCCTTATTATTCGTAAAAATGTTGCTCGGGTCGATAGTTAGGTGCTATAATCAGCGATACCGCCGCTTAGGGGGTGGAGAACATGAATCTAAGTCGTGAAGAGGTATTGCACATCGCTACCCTTTGCCGGTTGTACCTCTCCGAGGATGAACTGGAAAGGTTGCGGGAGCAGCTGTCCGATATCCTGGAGAATTTCGAGATTCTGCAGCAGGTCGATACCAGCGATGTCCCTCCTACAGCATACCCGATACCCCTGGAGAACGTGGTTCGGGAAGACAAGATCGCACCCTCATTCGCCCGGGACGATATCCTGGCCAACGCACCGCGCCAGGAGGAGGGCTACTTCAGGGTGCTGCCGGTGCTGGAGTAAGGGGAACCGTTATAACTTGAACCCCAAGGTGATAAGAGATTTGACTAAGGCTTTACTGGCACACATCGTGATAGTGGAAAAAGGGGAAGAAGTTGAAACTCTATGAGCTGACCATTCACCAGGCTCACCAGCTTCTCAAGAACAGAGAGGTCTCCTCTTTGGAGCTAACCAGGGCTGTGCTGGAACATATAGAAAAGACCGAAGAAAAGGTTCATGCCTTCGTTAGCGTAACCGGGGATGAGGCCCTTATCCAGGCAGCGCAGGCCGATGAGCGAATTAAGGGTGACGATCCCACGCCCTTAACCGGTGTACCGGTAACGATTAAAGACAATATGTGTACCAGGGGTGTTACTACCACCTGCTCCTCGAAGATGCTGGAGAATTTTATCCCGCCTTACGACGCCACGGTGGTCGAAAGGCTGAACCAGGAAGGCATGGTGATGGTGGGCAAGGGGAACATGGATGAGTTCGCTATGGGCTCATCTAACGAGCACTCCGCCTTCTATCCCACCAATAACCCGTGGGACACTGCCTGCGTCCCCGGCGGCTCAAGTGGAGGACCAGCAGTGTCAGTAGCCACCGGAGAATCGATCTACGCCCTGGGATCCGACACAGGGGGGAGCATTCGCCAGCCAGCCGGGTTCTGCAACGTCGTGGGCCTTAAGCCCACCTATGGACGGGTGTCCAGATATGGCCTGATAGCCTTTGCCAGCTCACTGGACCAGATAGGGCCAATGACCAGGGATGTCACGGACTCAGCGCTGGTGCTGAATGTTATCGCAGGCTACGACCCGAAGGACTCGACATCGGTCAACTATCCCGTTCCCGATTATACAGAGTCGCTTATCCCCGATCTCAATGGGCTTAAGTTGGGAGTACCAAAGGAATATTTCGTTGAGGGAATGCAAAAAGGGGTTGAGGAGGTGATACGCACCGCCATTTCAACGCTCGAGGCACTGGGTGCAACAGTAGATTGGGAGGTATCGCTACCCCATACAAAATATGCCCTGGCCGCCTATTACATCATCGCCCCATCCGAGGCGATGGCGAACCTCGCCCGCTACGACGGGGTGAAATACGGCTTCTCATATGAGGGAAAGAATATGTGGGATGCTATGGAGAAGACGCGGGGCTATGGATTTGGCCCCGAGGTGAAACGGCGAATAATCCTGGGCACCTACGCCCTGTCCGCCGGCTACTATGATGCCTATTACGTCAAGGCGCAGAAGGTGCGTACCCTGATCAGGCGGGAGTTTGAGGAGGCCTTCGAGCGCTACGATGCGCTGATCACTCCCACCTCGCCTACAGTGCCCTTTAAGATCGGAGAAAGGGTTTCCGACCCGCTCCAGATGTATCTGAGCGATGTCTGCACCCTGCCAATAAACATCGCCGGCATCCCTGGCCTCTCCGTCCCTGCTGGCTTCTGCGATGGGCTGCCGGTGGGGATGCAGATCCTGGGTAAGCCCTTTAGCGAGGATATTCTTTTCCGCATTGGCTATGCCTACGAGCAAGCGACCGGGTGGTGGCAGCAGCGGCCAGAGATCTAGGAAGGAGACAATTTATGCTGTGGATTTATTTCTTGATATTGGTTATAGTAGCGCTGAGTTTCTTCCTGCAATCAGAAGAGGAGGGTAACTAATGGACGGGAGAAAATGGCAAGTTTTCGGGTATGGATCTATGATGCTTCTCGGCATCTTGTTGCTGGTAGGGTTCGTCAGCTACGAAGGACCGGCAACAGGATCCTCGCCAACGCCGACACCACTGCCAACAGTGGTGATGTCGTGCCAGCAGGCAAATGATGCCATTCAGGCCGCCGTTACTGATTATCATGACCACAAAGGAAAGTGGCCCACCGTCAACGGCTTGCCAGGTGACATAGATTGGCCAAAGCTTGTTCCCAATTATATGGATGGCGTCCCCAGCATCGATAGCAGGTGCGATTGGTGGGTGAACCGCGACCCTGTAGGGGAGGTTTGTATTCAACACGTGTGCTGAGGTTGTACGTGTGGCACGGCGTGCTCACAATAGCAGGACCTCGGTGAATGGTAGTGGCAATGGCCCACGGGCAGGCGACTCAAGTTCAGTGTTACTCCGGGCGCAGCTACGCAGAACGCCCCGCTTCCTTCGTATGGCATGATAGGCACTATGAAGTAAAGGAAATTGAAAAAGAATGGATTGAACCCGGGCAGAAACATTTCGCAGTGATAGCTATAAGTAATAATGGTGAGGAAAGTGAAAAGCGTTTCGAGATTTACTATGACGAGCGGGAGGATTCATGGTCTCTACACGAGCTTTAATGAATACCTTCATCGATAAGAGAGACCTGGCGCTGCTTGCCCGTGAGACGGGTGAGATGATGGCGTACGACTCCTATTTGAGAAACCGTCTCTCCGAGAGCGCCATCGACGGTCTCAAGGCATGGGAATACGGCAAGCTGGTGAGCTTCATCGGCGATTTCAGCGGGCTTCAGGTGCTCGATGTGGGGCCCGGCAACAGCACATTCTGCCTCTACCTGACGAAAAAAGGGGCATCGGTATCCACAGTTGATTACCCGCAGCCAATGGCACCGGATAAGGAGGGCTTCAGAAAAAAATGCCGCGATAACGGCGTCGCCGTCCAATACGGCACCATGCTGCAAATGCCTTATAAGGACGAAACATTCGACCTGGCAACCTGCATTTCTGTAATCGAACATTTGGACATAACCCCGGACTGGAAGCCGATTCCGTATCAGGATTTCATCGCCCTGACCCGGAGAACCCTAACTGAGATTGCGCGGGTACTTAAAAAAGGCGGGTATCTATACCTGACCTCGGATGCATATGAGCCGCGGCTACAGGAGGGAGATAACTGGGGTCTGGGAGCAATATATGATGGCATTGGCGCTGCTTACAGCATCCATGACATCGAGGAGATATTCGTAAACACGCTTATGCAGGCGGGCCTTGACCTGGTAAATGGCTATGACTACAGGCCAAGCCTGGTGACAGATGACTCTCAAAGATGCAACTATCGCGGGAGATATTTCACCACCTTTTGTGTTCTGGCGCAAAAAGGAGGATGTCAATGAACGAAATCCTAAGGATCCTGGAAGAGGATGCTCGAAAAACTCCCCAGCAGATTGCCACCATGACCGGCATCCCCCTCTCCAAAGTGAAGGAGACGATTAAGCGGGCGGAGCGCGACCGCACCATTCTCAGATACAAGGCGATGGTCAACTGGGATAAGCTGGGCGATGAGCAGGTAACAGCCCTTGTCGAGGTAAGACTGGAGCCCCAGCGCGATGTGGGATTTGATGCCATCGCCGAGCGCATCTATCGTTTTCCGGAAGCGCGCTCGGTATATCTATTGTCAGGCACCTATGACCTTGCGGTATTCGTAACTGGCAAGACAATGCAAGAGGTTGCTTCCTTCGTCACCCAGAAACTCGCTCCCCTCGATGGGGTGCGGGGAACAGCGACCCACTTCCTCCTCAAGCGCTACAAGGAGGATGGCGAAATACTGGAGGGTGAGGAGCGCCCGAAGCGTGTACCCTTGATGCCTTAAGGTTTTTTCGAATATTACGGGCAATGAAATTAAATAGATGCTATATTTATGGAGACCGCTGAGAAAGAGGTGCCCCGATTATATCGGGGCCGGGGGTCTGGGGGTGTCCCCCAGCTTTAAAAAGTCCCCCAAGATTGGGGGATTAGGGGGTTGCTTGAGACTATTTCAGCAGTCTCTTTATGTTATGGTTCATTAGCAAAGTGTAGACAGAACTGAT
>JAIWEW010000047.1:0-8045 GCA_048632005.1 bacterium | reverse complement strand
GGTGCGACAAAAGGAGCTGCAATAGGTCATGTCTCCCCTGAGGCAGCCTCTGGAGGGCCGATAGCTGCCGTAAAAGAAGGCGATACGATTGTTATTGACATTCCTGAGCGCAGGATCGATGTTGACTTAAGCGACGAAGAAATAAAAGGGCGGCTTTCCCAGCTTCCAGAATTTGAATCCAATATAAAGACAGGCTATCTTTTTCGCTATGCTGAGCGGGTTACCTCAGCAGGTAGAGGAGCGGTTTTCGAGAAATAGGGGGAAGTATGAAACTAAACGGAGCACAGATTCTTTGTGAAAGCCTTGTGAAGGAGGGAGTAGAGGTTATATTTGGCTTTCCCGGGGGGGCGCTATTGCCCTTTTACGACACTCTACCTAAATATCCACAGCTCCGCCATATCCTGGTTCGCCATGAACAGGGTGCAGCACACGCAGCTGACAGCTACGCCCGGGTGTCGGGTAAGGTAGGGGTATGTTTAGCCACATCGGGCCCCGGCGCCACCAATTTAGTTACGGGGATTGCCAACGCCTATCTGGATTCAGCGCCTATGGTGGCCATCACCGGGCAGGTAGCCAGGCCCTTTATCGGAAAGGATGCTTTCCAGGAAATCGATATCACTGGAATTACCTTACCCATCACCAAACATAACTATATGGTAATGGCGGCCGGTGATATGTCTACCGTGGTGCAGGAGGCCTTTCATCTCGCTAGCACAGGGCGGCCAGGGCCTATTCTTATAGATATACCGAAGGATGTATTCACCGAGGAGGCTGAGTTTCGCTATCGTGATAAGGTTGACCTGCGGGGTTACAAGCCCACGCTTCGTGGCCACCCGTCACAGATAAAGAAGGCAGCAAAGGTAATTAGCGAGGCAAATCGGCCGCTGATCATAGCAGGGAGGGGAGTGCTTATCTCAGGGGCCTCCACAGAGCTCAGAGAGCTGGCGGAAAAGGCTCAGATACCGGTGGTAAATACCCTCTTAGGGCTCGGCTGCTTCCCACGGTCACACCTGTTAAGCCTTGGTATGCTAGGGATGCATGGCCTGGCCCATGTCAATCTGGCATTGGATGCTGCGGATCTCGTTATCGCAATCGGGATGCGGTTTGATGACCGGGCTACGGCTAAGGTATCGAGCTTTGCTCCTCATGCCCGTGTCATACATATCGATATCGATCCCGCTGAGATCGGGAAAAATGTGAAGGTAGATGTACCCATTGTCGGAGATGTGAAGAATGTGCTCAGGGAGCTAAATAAGGTGGTCGATTCCAAGAACCACGTTGAGTGGGTTTCTCAGATACAGGAGTGGGAAAGAGAACACCCCTCAACGACGATTAGGGATACGGACAGTCTTCTCCCTCAGTATATAGTGCGACAGATCTCCGAGATTACCAAGGGGGATGCTATTATTGTCACCGGTGTAGGACAGCACCAGATGTGGTCCGCTCAATATTTCCAATATAACAAGCCCAATACCCTCGTCTCGGCCGGTGGCCTGGGGCCGATGGGGTTTGAGCTCCCCGCTGCCATGGGGGCCAAGGTAGGATCCCCTGACGATACCGTCTGGTGCATCGCCGGCGATGGTGGTTTCCAAATGACTATTCAAGAGTTGGGCACAATCGCTCAGGAGAACCTCGCTGTCAAGATAGCGATTCTTAATAACGGTTTCCTAGGGATGGTGAGGCAGTGGCAGGAGCTTTTTTACGAGCGTCGCTATATCGCCACACCCCTCAGCGGTCCAGATTTCGTCAAGGTTGCCGAGGCGTATGGCATTGCTGCCATGAGGGTGACGGACAAGTTAATGGTAACCAGTGCTATTGAGAAGGCCATGGCATACCAGGGGCCTTTCCTCATCGACTTTCAGGTTGAACCTGAGGAAAACGTTTACCCGATGGTGCCGCCGGGTGCATCTCTTTGCGAGATCCTGGAGTGTCCCAGGGAGGAGGTTAGAGTAAAGTAATGGCCAAACATACCTTAATAGCCATGGTAGAAAACAGGCCAGGAGTGCTGAACCGGGTTGCCAGCCTTTTTCGCAGGCGTGGCTTCAATATTGAGAGCATTGCTGTGGGGCATACTGAAGTGGCAGGACTTTCCCGGATGACGATTGTGGTCGATGGCACTACAGTCTCAGTGGAGCAGGTCAGAAAACAGCTCGATAAGCTCATCGATGTGGTCAAGGTTACAGATATCACTGAAGATAGTCTGGTGGCACGGGAATTGGCGCTAGTTAGAATTAAGGCCACCCCGGCTACAAGGAGCGAGATAATTCAGATTGTGGACATCTTTAGGGCTAACATTGTGGATGTGGCTGCAGATTCAGTCGTAGTGGAGGTCAGCGGCGACGAGGACAAGCTGGAATCACTGCTTCGTCTGCTCAAAGGTTTCGGTATTAGCGAGGTAGCCCGCACCGGGAGAATTGCCATAACGCGGGGGATTGCTGGCCCAATATCGGTGGGGGGTGAGAAGCTATCGAGCAAGATAGCCAGTTCTAGAAAGAAGAAAGGCATTAGCGATATATCAAATCTATAAGGAGTGAATTATGGCGAAAATATACTATGACAAGGACGCGAAGCTGGACCTGATCAAGAATAAGACCATAGGTATCATCGGCTTTGGCAGCCAGGGTCATGCCCATGCTCAGAACCTCACGGATAGCGGATGTCGGGTGATGGTGGGCGAGCTAAAGAATAGCGAGCCGTGGAAAGCCGCTGTCAAGGTAGGTCTCAAGGTGGCCAGTGCTGATGAGGTGGCCAAGGCCGCGGACATTGTCATGATGCTTGTCCCCGATCAATTGCAAAAAGAGGTTTACAACAGTTCTATCGAGAAGAATCTGAAAAAGGGTGATATGCTGATGTTCGCTCATGGCTTTAACATCCACTATAACCAGATTATCCCACCCCCGAAAATAGATGTGACCATGATCGCCCCTAAGAGCCCGGGCCACATGCTGCGTCGCCTGTATACCGAGGGATCATGCCCACCGGCGCTGGTTGCTGTCCATCAGGATGCTTCGGGTAAAGCGAAGGAGATGGCGCTGGCGTATGCAAAGGGCATCGGATGCACGAGGGCGGGAGTACTGGAGACCACTTTCGCCGAGGAGACTGAGACCGACCTCTTTGGTGAGCAGACAGTGCTGTGTGGTGGTGTCACATCCCTAATTAAGACTGGCTTCGAGACACTGGTAGATGCTGGCTATCAACCGGAGATCGCATATTTTGAGGTGTGCCACGAGCTGAAGCTTATCATAGACCTAATATACCAGGGTGGCTTTTCCTATATGCGATATTCAGTAAGCGATACTGCGGAATACGGCGATTACACCAGGGGGCCAAGGGTCATTGATGATTACGCACGGGAGGAAATGGAGCAGATCCTCGGCGAGATTCAGGATGGCACCTTCGCCCGCGAATGGATATTGGAGAATCAGGCGGGACGACCCAGCTTTAACGCCTCACGCCGCCATGAGGCGGAGCACGAAATCGAAGAGGTAGGTAAAAAACTCAGGGCGATGATGCCCTGGCTTAAAGGGTAAATCTCGATGGGTAAAAGGGGAGCAGAAGGGGATCGGGTGATCATTTTCGATACCACGCTTCGTGATGGGGAGCAGGCACCGGGAGCTACCCTTAATATCGAGGAGAAGCTTGAGATCGCCCGGCAACTGGAAAAACTCGGCGTCGATGTCATCGAGGCCGGTTTCCCTATTGCCTCGCAGGGAGACTTCGAGGCGGTGCGCCTTGTAGCAGAGGAGGTGAAAGGGTCGGCAATCTGTGCCCTGGCACATGCCGATGCCGATGCTATTGACCGCGCCTGGGAGGCGATAGAAAAGGCGAAGCAACCCCGCATTCATGTGTTCCTTTCCAGCTCAGACATCCATTTAACCTATCAATTGAGAAAGGGAAAGGCTGAGATGCTGGCATTGGCTTGCGAGATGGTCGCTCGTGCGAAGGGGCATGTGGAGGATGTGGAGTTCTCTCCGATGGATGCCACGCGCACCAGTCCCGAGTTCATCTATCAAATTACCGAGGCGGTGATCGAGGCGGGAGCCACCACGGTCAATATTCCCGATACCGTGGGCTACACTACTCCTGAGGAGTTCAGCAGGCTAATCAGCGGTATCTTTGAGCACGTACCCAATATTCACAAGGCGGTAATTAGCGTTCACTGCCATGATGACCTCGGTCTGGCGGTGGCAAACAGCCTGACCGCGCTTGCTTATGGCGCCCGCCAGGTGGAGTGCACCGTCAACGGTATTGGCGAGAGAGCGGGTAATGCGTCGATGGAAGAGATCGTGATGGCGCTAAGCACCCGCAAGGACTTCTTTGACCTGACCACGAACATCGATACCACCCGGATTTACAGGATCAGTCGTCTGGTGAGCGAGCTCACCGGTTTCTCTATACCCCCCAACAAAGCTATCGTGGGGGCCAATGCTTTCCGCCATGAGTCGGGGATTCATCAGGATGGCGTCATTAAGGAACGTACTACTTACGAGATTATGGATGCCCGCACGATCGGGTTGTCTTCAAGTACCCTGGTGATGGGCAAGCATAGCGGGCGCCACGCCCTAAAAACCAGACTGGAGGAACTGGGCTATAGCCTCAGTGGCGAAGATCTCGATCGTGCCTTCTCTGCTTTCAAAGAGCTTGCCGATAGGAAGAAAGAGGTTACCAACCGCGACCTCGAGTCCCTGGTGGCGGAGGGGTTGCGAACGACCTCGGAAGCCTATCATCTGGAGCAAGTGCAGGTCTCCTGTGGAGACAAGAGCGTTCCAACAGCCTCGGTGAAGCTCATTGCCCCGGATGGCAGTGTGCTGGCAGATGCTGCACTAGGCACAGGACCGGTGGATGCCGTCTACCAGGCGATCAATCGCCTGGTTCGTGTGCCCAATACCCTCACTGAGTTCAGCGTCACGTCGATCACCGAGGGCATAGATGCTATTGGCGAGGTCACTATCAGGATCGAGAGCGAGGGGAGGGTTTACACCGGTCGTGGTGCTGACACCGATATTATTGTTGCCTCAGCTAAAGCCTACATGAACGCATTGAATCGGCTTCTGGCGGCGGAGGGCAAAGAGTAGGGAGGTTTACCATGCCTGAAGAAGAGATGGAGCGCCGCATTGAAGACCTGGACCGAAGTATTAAAATACTCCTAGCATTGGTCCTGGTAAGCCTGTCCTGCAGCCTCGCCGCCCTCGCAGTAGTCGTTGTTGTACTGCTTACTACCTAGTATTCTCCCAGTGGTAGACGAGGAGCAGAAACATGCCAGAAACAAAACCCGATGCTCTAATGGCGTACTGTGGCATCGATTGCAGCAAGTGCTTTGGATATACCAAGACGGTGAGCGAAGCGGCCAAACAACTGCGGCGTACGATGCGAGCGGAGAAGCTAAAGCGGGTGTGGCCTTCCATGCCTTTTCTTGGTGACTACGATGTTTTCAAAAAAGACCTGGATGCCCTTGCCGGGCTCAGATGTAAGGGGTGCCTCGATGGGGGCGGCAACCCCTTTTGCAAGATACGAAAGTGCTGCCTGGGGCGTGACTACCATAGCTGCGCTCAATGTGGTGACTTCGAGGCTTGTGAAAAGCTCGCTTTCCTTGAGCCGGGCCACAAGGATGAGCATCTGAAAAACCTGAGAAAAATCCACAAATCTATGGTCTAAGTCATACGGGTTGGAGGTGATTCATGTCGTCGGACTTGGAGATGGTTCTGCGCCTGTTGCTGGCGGTGGGGCTTGGAGCGCTTATAGGATTGGAGCGTGAACATGCCAAGAAGGCAGCTGGACTTCGCACCCATTTGCTGGTCTGTGTCGGTGCAGCCCTGTTCACCATCGCCTCTATATACGGCTTTGGAGAAGGTGCCGACGCTGCTCGTGTAGCTGCCGGCGTAGTCGCCGGCATCGGATTCCTTGGTGCTGGCACAATCATAAGTACAAGAGGTGGATTGTTAGCCGGGCTTACGACTGCAGCTTCTATCTGGGCAGTTGCTGCCATAGGTCTTGCCGCTGGGGCGGGGCTATATATCCCGGCTACAGTTGCAACCGTGATTATTGTTATCATACTGATGCTTCCTAAGAGGATTGGAGGAGAATGACAGGAGCAACTATAGCTGAGAAGATCCTCGCAGCTCATAGCGGAAAGGATAAAGTCAGCCCTGGCGAGTTTTTAAGTGTCAGGGTTGATCTGGTTATGGCGAATGACATCACCGCCCCTATCGCTATAACGGAGTTTGAGCGCATTGGCGTCGCTAAGGTCTTCGACCCCGAAAGGGTAGTGCTGGTGGCGGATCACTTTGTCCCCAATAAGGATATCCCGTCAGCGGAGCAGGCGAAGCTTATGCGTGAGTTCGCCAGGGAGCAGGGTTTGGTCTATTTCGAGGTGGGCAGTGGTGGCATTGAGCATGTGCTCTTGCCGGAGAAGGGCCTTGTGCTGCCCGGAGATGTGATAGTGGGGGCAGATTCTCATACCTGTACCTATGGTGCGCTGGGGGCCTTCGCCACGGGGATGGGCTCCACAGACATCGCCTGTGCTATGGCTACGGGTGAGGTATGGATGAAAGTCCCGCCTACGATAAAGCTCGTTTATCATGGCAGGGCGAGACAGTGGGTCAGCGGCAAGGACCTCGTCCTTTATACGATTGGAGACATCGGCGTAGACGGGGCTCGCTACGCCGCAATGGAGTTTTGCGGTGAGGCCATTGATTCGCTTTCTATGGACAGCCGGTTCACCGTGGCCAATATGGCTATAGAGGCAGGTGCCAAGGTGGGAATCTTCAGGGTTGATAATAAGACGCGGGCATATATAAATGACCGCGCATCGCGTTCCTATAAGCTCTACGAGCCCGATAAGGATGCCCATTATGAAAAGGTAATCGAATATGATGTGTCCCAGATAGAGCCACAGGTTGCCTTTCCCCATTTACCTTCGAACACGAAGCCGCTAAGCGAGGTGGGAGAGGTACGGATAAACCAGGCGGTTATTGGCAGTTGCACCAATGGCCGCATCGAGGACCTGCAAATAGCAGCCGAGGTGCTGAAATGGAGGAAAATTCACCCTGAAGTACGCCTGATCGTAATCCCCGGAACTCAGGAGGTATATCTTGAGGCGATGCGCCGTGGTCTCATCGAAATCTTCATCCGGGCAGGTGCAGCGGTAAGCACGCCCACCTGCGGCCCGTGCCTCGGCGGATATATGGGAGTGCTGGCTGCTGGAGAGAAGTGTATCTCGACCACCAACCGCAACTTCTTAGGCCGTATGGGGAGCCCCGATTCGGAGGTCTACCTCTCCAACCCGGCAGTAGCCGCCGCCAGCGCCATACTGGGGCGTATCGGCGGGCCGGATGAAGTAGCGAAGTAGGGCTATAAGAAGGAAACGATAAGGGTGCAAGTGCCTGAGATCTATGAGGAGATAGTACCATTCCCCCTTATGAAACTGGTGCTGGGAATGTTTATAGCTTTAACAATACTATTCCTTGTCGTCTTTGTCTATCAGGTTTTGGTGGGGCCGATTGGCACTAAGCCAGGCCCGGACTGGCTTTATATTATTATGTTTTTGTTGTTTGCTGGATTTACCGCTCTTATGAGGAGCTTCAATAAGCTGTCTATTAAAGTCAGCACTCAATCGATCACTGTTGGCTTCGGGATTTTTAAGCGTGTTATATCTTGGGACGATATCCATGGATGCTACTTAGACGATGCTTCAGCCTTTGGTAGTTATGGGGGTTGGGGTATTCGCATGGCGAAGGTTAAAGGCAAGTGGAGACTGGTGTACAATGTCATCGGCAGCCCCACGGTCGTGCTGGAGCTTAAGAGGGGCAGGTTCAGGGAGATTGTGTTTTCCACCAAAAACCCAGATGGTGTAATTGAGACAGTAAGGCAACAAATCCGGTAGTGTTTGAAGACTTCTAGAAGGAAGCGCGTAGGGGGTTGGAGGGGGAGATAGCAAGGTGTAGGATTAAAGCGGATTAAGCTAACCTTGGGTCATCTATTGGCTATTAGGCGCAATCTCGGCCAAAAAATAAATATAATTGAGGACGTATATAAAATGCCAGAGA